>QHYS01000128.1 GCA_003223325.1 Acidobacteriota bacterium | reverse complement strand
GACGATCTTGAATGCCATTCGCGTAGCGCTGGAACGCACCCCTCCGGAGCTTTCCGCCGATATCAGTGACCGGGGGATCGTGTTAACCGGGGGCGGCGCACTGATTAAGAATCTAGACAAGCGCATTCGCGAAGAGACCGGGTTGCCGGTTTCGATTGCGGATGATCCGCTGGCTTCCGTGGTCCTGGGCACAGGGAAGATGCTCAGCGATTTCCGCCTGCTTCGTTTGGTATCGATCGACTAGACTAGCGTAGTGGTTCAGGAGCCTACCGCACGCCAATGATCCTTGTTTGAGGCCAAAGAGAGATCACCTTGCCCATTCCTTCACGTCATCGATCGCTGACTCTATTCGCGGCTGCGATGGCGGCTCAAGTCCTGCTGCTCGCGCTTCAGATCAGACGCGGGCAACAGGTGCGGCTCATCCGCGTTTGGGCCATCGAGAGCGTATCGCCTTTAGGGCGCGGCGCGGCGTGGTCTGTTGATGGAGTCCGGGGCCTCTGGAATAACTATGTAGCCTTGCGGCATCTGCGCGAGGAAGACGATCAACTCCGCACCGAGCTCGCGGCACTCCGAATGCGTAACGCTCAACTGGAGAGCCGTGCGGCGGAAGCGGGTCGTTTAGCGGACTTGCTCGGCTTTCGGGATGCGCATGTCGAAGTGCAAATGCTAGCGGCGCGCGTCATTGGGGCAAGCCCGGATCCTTCGAGTCACATGGTCTTCATCAGTCGCGGCTCACGCGATGGCGTCAAGCGCGACATGGGAGTGATCACGCCGGAAGGCGTGGTCGGGAAGGTTTTCGCCGTCTATCCGGACACTTCGCAGGTGCTCCTGCTTACAGACAAGGAAAGCGGCGTGGGGGCATTGTTGGGAGATTCGCGCGCTCAGGGACCGGTGCGCGGCACGGGCGAGCCCCTACTAGGACTCGAATACATCAGCAACGACATTAGGGTTGAGCCAGGCGAAAGGATACTCACATCGGGGCAGGATCGCATCTTCCCAAAGGATTTGCCTGTCGGAACGGTCACGCAAGTGCAACCTGACCGCCACAGTCCGTTTCTGAAAATATCGGTGAAGCCAACGGCCCGGCTGGACGGGCTCGAGGAAGTTCTGGTACTGCTCACGCGACAGGAATTTGCCTTTCACAAGGACGGAGAAAAATCCGTCCCGGTTCTCGTTGGACCTGCGACTTCGCCGAAACCGCCCACTCCCCTGTCAACGCCAAAGCCTGCAGCTTCCGTGACGCCGCCCAAATCGGCGGCTCTCCCGTCACCCCGGAAGCCTGCGGCTCCCGTGGCGCCATCCCAACAGGATGCTCCCGTGAAACGGGCAGCTCCGGTGGTGCCGAACAATCGGTGATCGCAAATCACTAGGGCTCCGAGATGGAAATCCACACCCAATACGATCAGTACATCGAAGTTCATAAGTACTACGCCGGCACTATCTTCGGCGTGGCAATCCTAGCGCTGGCGCTCGAAGCGCTCTTGCCAGTGTATTTCCGATCGGCGGCGATTCTGGAACTTCCTCTACTGGTAACCGTCTATTTCGGATTGAGTCGGCGAAATCCTTCGTCGGGGCTATTGCTCGGAATGGCCATTGGACTAGCGCAGGATAGTCTTGGACACACGCCCTTCGGAATGTACGGAATCGCCAAGACAGCGGTCGGTTTCGTGGCGTCCTCCTTCGGTTCGCGGATCGACGTGGAGCATCCGATTAGCCGGTTCCTGTTAACTTTCGTCTTTTTTCATCTGCACAATGGCGTACTCGTAGTGATCAACCGGCTGCTGCTCGGGCAGCACGAACCGTATTTGGAAACAAAGCTGGTGATCGCCTCGATCGTAAATTCCGCGGTGGCCGTGGTTTTTTTCGCCGTCTTGGATAAGTTTCGCAAGCCGTAATGGATCATCTGAATGTGCTGAGGACGTGCCGGTTCCGGCAGTTGCGTCCGACTCCTTATTCGATTGGGCATCTGGGAACCGCAAAGGGTTGCGCGCGTAGAGAGGCCAGTGATACGTTGGGCGAGTCCGCCCAAATCGCCGAAAGAGGCTCTCCGGCACTGCCGCTAAATTTTGCCGTATCAATGTTATGGCGGTATACTTGGCGATTCCGAACGGTAAGCTGAGCACGGACGGCCGGGCAGCGGGCGCGGAGTTTGCTTGTCCCTCTGGTTTCAAAATGAAAACCGTCTGCCGCAGATGCGGCTGACTGTCATCTCCTACACGCTTGTGGGGCTTATGGCCCTGCTTCTGCTGGGTTTCTGGAAACTGCAGATCGTCAATTCCGATCGCTATACGCAGCTTGCTGAGCGTAACCGAGTTCGGTCCATTCCCATCATCGCTCCGCGCGGTGCCATGTTGGACCGCTATGGACGCGTCATCGTTGATAATTACCCTTCGTTTAGCGTCCTGTTGCTCCGCGATGACCCGCAGCAAGTGGAACGTCTGCTTCCCCAGATTGCCGATGGTTTGAGCTTGACTTTGGACGATATTCAGCAACAGCTCGAGTCTGTCAAAGCACTGGCGCATTTCCAGCCAATCGTGATCAAACCGGAGGCCACACCGGGCGACATCGCCTTCATCGAATCGCATCGCGCCGATATTCCCGTACTGGAAATGCTCATGGTGCATCGCCGCCGGTATCCGCACGGCGGCTTTATGGCGCACGTGAGCGGATACGTCGGTGAAGTAAGCTCCGATCAAATCGAGGAGAGCGGTGGGCGCAACCGCCCCGGCGATATTGTGGGCAAGGCGGGACTCGAACGGCAATACAACGACCACCTAATGGGCGTCGACGGCATGAGGCGCTCGGTCGTCAATAGCGTCGGACGCGAGGTCGGCCGACTTGAGCAGACCGATGCCGTCCCGGGCAAACCGATCCGGCTCACGATCGATTACGACCTGCAATTGGTGGCGGAAGAAGCTTTAGTCGGGAAAAAAGGGGCCGTGGTGGCCGTCGATCCGAAGACCGGTGACGTCATCGCCATGGCCAGCCAGCCTTCTTACGATCCCAATGATTTTGCCGTGCGCATATCGAAGGAAGAGTGGCAGGACTTGAATGAAGATCAGGAGCGGCCGCTGCTCGACCGCGCGATTCAGGCGCAACTGGCTCCTGGCTCCGTCTTCAAGATTCTGATGTCCACAGCGATGCTGGAATCGAAGGGCGTACCGGCCGACTATCACGTCTTCTGCCCCGGCTCAGCGGAATTCTATGGGCGGGTCTTTCACGATTGGGACGCGAAGGGCCATGGCGAAATGAATCTGCACAAGGCCATCGTGCATTCTTGCGACGTATTCTTTTACAACTTAGGCAAGCAACTCGGAATCGATCGCATTTCATTTTACGCAGGCAACCTTGGCCTGGGGCACAAAACGGGAATTGACTTGCCGGGCGAGGAGCCTGGCGTAATGCCTTCGGCGGCCTGGAAGGAACGAGTCTTTCACCAAAAGTGGTACCCTGGGGAAACCATCTCAGTGGCGATCGGCCAAGGCGCAATTGCGGTTACCCCGATACAGGTTGCTTACATGATCGGAGGCATCGTGATGGGAGGCAGATTCCACCAGCCTCACCTTCTGCTTTCGGACAAGCCGGCGCCAGAAATTGACTTCCCGATTTCAGACTCCACCGTAGACACCGTGACCGAAGGAATGTACGGAGTGGTGAATGAGCCGGGAGGGACGGCTGGTGCATCGAAACTTCCCGGGATCGAACTGTGCGGAAAGACGGGAAGTGCCCAGGTGATCAGTGAACAAGGCTTGAAACGCGCTGGGAAACAATCCGCCCTAAAAGATAACGCCTGGTTCGTCGGGTTTGCACCTCGCCAAAACCCGGAGATCGTGGTCGCGGTTCTTGTGCAGGGTGGAGAGCACGGCTCCTCGGCAGCCGCGCCGATTGCGCGGAACGTGGTGAAAGCCTATTACGATAAGAAGCAAGGTAAGATTCCTCCCCAGCAACTGACCACGCAAGCTGTACCGCCCGGCGTGCCTCCGTCATTTGTTGCCGCGGCAGCGCGGAATACGAAGCCAGATGCCGGTGCAGAAGAGACGGTTCCGACGAACCCGGCTCCAGTTCCGGCGAAACCGCAGCCGGTGTCCACAACGCCGCAATCGACAGCGCCAGCCACTCGCAATCCATGAACGAAGGCACAGGCATACGCGATTACGATTGGTGGCTGCTGACGCTCATTCTCGCCATCTGTGGAATCGGCGTGCTGGAGATCTGGTCCGCTACGCACGCCAGCCATTTGGCAGGAATGCACTGGAAGCAGACGTGGTGGATCGCGCTGGGCTTCGGCTTAATGTTGTTGCTCTCCCGCTTGGATTATCACTCCGTGCTGGATAAGGCGCCGATTCTGTACCTGATCGGAATCATAGCGCTGCTCGCGGTATTGGTGGCAGGAAATACGCGCTACGGCGCTAAGCGCTGGCTGCCCGTCATGGGCGAGTTTTTACAGGTGTCGGAAATAGCGAAGTTAATTATAATTGTTTCGTTGGCGCGTTTTTTTGCGGAGGTGCGTACCGAGCGGCTTGCGGTTGCGGATTTATGCAAAGCGGCTGTGCTCATCACGGTGCCGGTAGGCTTGATTCTACTGCAGCCGGATTTGGGAACGGCCATGGTGCTCGTTCCCGTAGTGGTAGTGGGCGCTTATCTGGCGGGTATCCAATGGAAACACGCGGCAGTAATGGTTCTGGCGGCTGCGTTGATGTTGCCGATTGGCTGGCATCACCTAAAGCCCTATCAGAAGGAGCGGGTAACCACGTTTCTTCGTCCCGAGGAAGACCCCAAAGGATCGGGTTACCAGATTTTGCAGTCGAAAATTGCCGTAGGCTCAGGCGGATTCTGGGGAAAGGGACTCGGCCATGGCAGCCAAAACCAACTCGGTTTCGTTCCGGTACGTTATTCGGATTTTATTCTCGCGGCGCTGGCCGAGGAGTTGGGTTTTGCTGGAGTATTTGTAACGCTGGTGCTGTACACGGCGTTGCTGCTACGCCTGATCCAGAACGCGCAACACGCAAAGGATCGCGCGGGAATGTTTCTGGTGATGGGTGTGGCGGCGATACTGGGTTTCCATGTGCTCGTTAACGTGGCCATGGTCATTGGCTTCATGCCGGTGACCGGTATTCCCTTGCCGCTGATGAGCTACGGTGGTTCGGCCATGCTATTTGTTTTTCTAGCGCTGGGCCTGGTGATGAATGTGCGCCTGAGGCGGTTCGTCAATTGAGCCCGCGCCGGTTTGGACCCTGCGCTGCGGAAACGATCCGGCGCAGCGGAAGTAAATTTAGGATTTGAGAGTGCATCGCGTGACTGAACGGCTGTCACAAGCGACTTTTTCCGGCTTTCCGGCGCCGCAGAGGTGCGCCGGAGTGCCGCGGATCAGAGTGTGGCGATGCGCTCTGAGGAGCTTTCATGCCCAAAGAGCTGGTAATTTCAGCGGCCCCCCACGAGACGCGGGTCGCCATTCTGGAAGATGGTCAACTTTGTGAAATTTACATCGAGAGGGAAAAGGAATTTGCGTTAGTCGGCAGCATCTACAAAGGCCGTGTTACGCGCGTGCTCCCCGGCATGCAGTCGGCGTTCGTAGACATCGGTCTTGATAGCGATGCCTTCCTTTACGTCGGCGACTTCCTGGAAAATCTCGAAGATTACGACCACGTAGTTACAACTGTAGAAGGAAAAGTCCAAAAGATGGAGCAGCAGGGCGGCGAGGTGTTTGCGCCATCCGCGAGCGGCGAACCGTCAGGACAAGAGTCCATGCCTCACGCGGAGTCTCCGACGGCGGAAGGCATTCCGCCGGAGCCCGCCATGGAGGCGGAGTCGGCGAGTCAGGCTGAGCCGTCGGCCTTGGAGATGCCGGAACACTCCCAGCCCGAGTCCCCCCTTCGGGAAACGCCAACTCCTCCGGTGCCCTTTACGCGACAGGAACGCCGTCCGGGCGGGTTTGGACAAAGCCGCCACGATCAAGGCCGGCAGGGCCGCGGCGGGCGCTGGCGGCACGGCCGTGGAGGTCATCGTTATCAGGGCCGCGACCTGCCTCCCTCGAAGTACGCTTCGCCGCGCCCCTATTCACCGCCCGGCGGACAGGGTGGTGAGGAGTTGCCGGCCGATTATGAGCCCGTCATTTTGCCGGGGGAGTCTTTAGCCAAATACAAGGACCGTATGCCTCGCGCCGGCGGCGCTGGTTCGCCCGGAACTTCGGCATTGCCAACATCGCCTGTGCAGGCGCCTCCGCCCGCAGCACAAGAATATCCGGGAGGCTTCGAGGATCACGAGCGGGAGACTTCAAGTTCCGTGGAACACGAATCGGAAGAGCCGCTACGCGAACAAGCATGGACGGCAACCCGTGAGATTGAAAGTCCGAGCGTCGCGCCGGATCCGCGCACTTTCTCCGAATATCAAGCCCTCCCCGAAGAGCCGCCGCGCGCGGTCTACGAAGAAGTCCAACCTGAGGGTTCAGCGCCCGCCAGCCATCACGATCTATCCGAAGAAGAAGTGACTTCGCTGGCAGAACAACTCGCCGAAGCACGGCACGAGGAAGTGAGCGCCCAAGCGGAAGCCGATTCGGAGCTCGGTCTGCTCGAGGAAGAGCCTCCCCACGCGCCGGAAAGCGCCGCGGAGACTGATGAATTTATCGCTGAGGCGGAAGCGGTACAGCACGAGGAGGCGTCGACAGGGCTCGCGGTTGAATCCACAGCCGGACTGAACGAAGCGCAGATTTCCGAGTCCGCGAGTGCGCCGGAACGCCCCATGGAGGCACGCATTTCCGAGCCGCAACGCGCGCGTTTCCAGCGGCCCATGCGCCGAGGCGGCCGCCACCGTGGCCAGCGCCAAATGCGACGCCCCGATCACCGCCAGGAGCCGCGCAAACCGCAACTGATTTCCGAAGTTCTGAAGCCAGGCCAAGAAATCATCGTACAAATCGCCAAGGAGCCGCTGGGAAAAAAGGGAGCCCGTATCACCAGTCACGTTGCCTTGCCCGGCCGTTTCCTGGTCTATATGCCCACGGTCAACCACATCGGCGTTTCGCGGCGCATTAATTCCGCTGAGGAGCGTTCGCGTCTGCGCCATTTGGTTACGGAAGCCAAAGGTAGTTTCCCGGGCGGGTTCATTGTGCGCACGGCGGCCGACGGCGCTCCGGACGACGAGATCCGCAGTGACGTCGAATTTTTGGGCCGCACCTGGGAGAAGATTCGCACGCAGTCGGAACCGCGTAAAGCTCCCGCCTTGCTGCATCGCGACCTCAATCTGGTCGAGCGTATACTGCGCGACTACGTGAACAACGACTACGCCTCGATTTGGATCGATAATGAGGAAGAGTTCAGCAAAGTAGTCGAATTCGTCAGCCGCTTCCAGCCCAAATTGGTTGGACGCGTCAAGCTCTATACCAAGAGCTCTCCGATCTTCGAGGAATTCGGGATTCAGCAGGAACTCGACAAGGCCTTGCGGCCAAAGGTTTGGCTCAAGTCCGGCGGCTACATCGTCATCAACCACACCGAGGCCCTCGTGGCCATTGACGTGAATACGGGCAAGTACGTCGGCCGCGGCTCAACTCGCCTGGAAGACACCATCGTCAAAACCAATCTCGAGGCGGTGAAGGAGATCATCCGGCAAATTCGCTTGCGGGACCTGGGCGGAATCATTGTGCTGGACTTCATTGACATGGAGGAACGGCGCAACCGCGATAAAGTGATGGCGGCCCTCGAGGCCGCGCTTCGCTCCGACCGCGCCCCGTCCAAGGCCCTGTCCTTTAATGAATTCGGCTTAGTGGCCATTACTCGCAAACGCACCAAGCAGGCGCTCGAGCGGGTCCTCACGCAGCCGTGCCCCTACTGCACAGGTTCCGGCATGGTAAAGTCTGTGCCCACAATCTGTTACGAGATACAAGCAGAAGCGCGCAAGATGGCCGGAGACCTGGAATCTTCCAGCCTGACCTTGCGCGTTCATCCGGAGATCGCCAAAGCGCTGAAAACTCGCGAGGCCGTGCTCGTCGAAGAACTCGAACAGCTCACGCACAAAAGCGTGATCATTCAAGCCGATCCTACGCTGCATTGGGAACAGTACGACATCTACTAACGATTGCCAGCGTTTTGCCCGAGGGATCCTTTTGATATTCGCTGTGATTGAGGAGTGGATCAACACGGGGCACAAGTGACGATTCGGCGCACAATATGTTCCCGGCCGTGGCTGGCGCTCGCCGTCCTGGCATCATGTTTCGCAACTTGGACTAGCTTCGCGGGGCCGAAAGAAGGCGATCAAGTCTGGGTCGCCACCTGGGGCGCAAGCCCGGTGGCCCCGCTGCCTGCCAACACCACCAATCCGGGATTCACCAACCAAACAGTGCGCTTGGTCGTGCACACCAGCCTCGGCGGCAGCGAAGTGCGCGTGCGCCTCTCCAATGCGTTCGGGATGGAATCGCTAGTGATCGGCACGGCGCACCTCGCGCTGCGCGGCACGAATGCGGGCACGCTTTCTGGCACGGATCGAGCGCTCACGTTCGCCGGTTCCGGTTCGGTGACCATTCCGCCCGGAGCGCTCGTGGTCAGCGACAGCGTCAAGCTCGACGTGCCTGCACTTTCTGATTTGGCGGTGAGCCTTTACTTACCCGGACCCACGGGCCAGGCGACCTGGCACGCGGCAGCCCTCGCCACGAACTATGTTTCCCGGTCGGGAGATTTCACAGCCGCTGCGGATATGCCGGTCGATCACACCGTAACGTCATGGTTCTATCTGACCGACATAGAGGTGAAGTCCTCGAAAGATACCTTTGCGGTCGTCACCTTCGGTGACTCCATAACCGATGGAACGCGCTCCACCCCCGATACAAACCATCGCTGGCCGAATCTTCTTGCCCAGCGATTGGCTCAGCATCACGTCAAGCTAAGCGTTGTCGATGAAGGCATCGCGGGAAACCGGGTCCTGCACGATCTGGTCGGGCCGAACGCCTTGGCTAGATTCGACCGCGACGTGCTGACGCAGGCAGGAGTGGGGTACGTGACCGTCCTGCTGGGCATCAACGACATCGGTGATATCAGCCGCCTGCCTGCGGTAGCCCAGGCCGGCCGGGCTCCTCAACCTGTGAGCGCCGACGAGATCATCGCAGGGTATCTGCAAATGATCACGCGAGCTCACCAACAGGGACTCAAAATCGTGGGCTGCACGCTGACGCCGTTTGAAGGAGCCGCTTACTTTACCCCGGAGGGTGAGACAAAGCGCCAAGCCGTCAACAAATTTATCCGCACGCGCGGGGCCTATGACGGCGTGATCGACTTCGATGCGGTCGTGCGCGACCCCGAGCACCCGGCGCGATTCCTTCCCCTGTACGATAGCGGCGACCATCTGCACCCGAACGACGCCGGGTACAAAGCGATGGCCGAAGCGATTGACCTCTCGCTGTTCAGAAAGCGGTGAACGGTCATTTACGTTTCGCGCAGATAAATCGCTCCCGGCTCACGTAACCTCATCGAATGGGTCTCGCGATTTGCGTCGGCAGGATCACTTTTTAGCAAAGATTTCAAGTTGACGCGTGAGAAAGGGCGGGAGTAAGTTCTTTGCCCAGCGCTAATGCTGACTCAGCGTCGAGCACCCAAGCAGACCAGCCGATTCAGGAGGACACCGTGAAGCGAGTAGTTTTCCTAATTGCCGTTATTGCTTTTGCGCTCGGTATTTCGTCGAGCGCCCGCGCCCAAGCGCGGATCACTCTCCTGTCACCCGACCCGATCAAACGGGAAGTCGACATGATCGTTAAAAACTTCGAGATGAAGGCAGGCGACAAGGTCCAGGAATCCTACGGAACGGGCGTGGGCACGCGGCGAACGGTTCAGGAAGGCGGCGCTTTGGATGTGACGCTGCTCTTTGCGCCTTTCGACGACGCTCTCAAGACCGGCAACGTGGACAAAAGTACGCAGACCGTTGTGGCCCGAGTTCGCTTGGCGTTGGCCGTGAAAAAGGGCGTCGCGAGCCCTGATATTTCGAACGCAGCGGCGGTGAAGAAAACGCTGCTCAACGCGAAATCGGTCGCTACCGTCGACCCCACTCAGGGAAGTGTCGGCGGCGCTGCTCTGCTGGCCCTCGACAAGATGGGCATCACCGACCAGATCAAGCCGAAGCTCAAGTTTTTCCCAGGCGGTGGCGGCGTGCAGGATTCTGTCGCCAACGGCGAGATCGAGATCGCCCTGGGGCCCTACCTCAGCGATATGCGCAATCCTGGCCTGAATATCGTGGGCGCCCTGCCGCCGGATGCTTCCACTCCGATTGATATTACGGCCTGGGTTTCCACCAACGTTGGCGACCGCAAAGCCGCCATGGCCCTTATCGAATACTTCAAATCAAAGGAAGCAACGCCGATCTGGGAAGAAGCGAAGATATTTCCGGTCACCAAGTAAGCGTGGCATCATCGCATTCCCATCCTGCCTCGAAGTTCGGTCGTGGTTTTCGGCGGCCACCGGAATCCCGCGATTTTCTCGCGTGAGTCCGATGGCCGCGCCCTCTTTCCGCTATACTGAAGCGCTCGCCAGCCTTCAGACTTGTCCGCGGGAGCCATTGTGACGGCGCGCATCCTCGACGGTAACGCCATCCGTGACCAGATCTACGCAGAACTCCAACCGGAAATTGCGGAACTCGGAGCCGCCGGGATTCGTCCAGGCCTCGCGGCAGTTTTAGTGGGCCATAATCCCGCCTCCGAGATCTACGTTCGGAGCAAAATTGCGGCCTGCGAAAAACTCGGGCTACGGAGCTGGCTTCTTACGCCTGCGGAAAGCGTTTCCACTGCAGAGATGCTGCAACTCGTCGCGGACTTGAATCGTCGGGAGGACATCGACGGCATACTCGTGCAATTGCCTTTGCCGCGTCAGGTGGAGACGCGCCGCGTTTTGGAAGCCGTCGACCCCGCGAAAGACGTGGACGGTTTTCATCCGGTTAACCTGGGGCGGCTGGTCCGCGGAGAGCCGGGTCTGGTCGCCTGCACGCCTTCGGGAGTGATGGAGATTGTGCGGCGGAACGGCATCGACACTGAAGGCGTGCCGACGGTTGTGCTCGGCCGAAGCGACATCGTGGGGAAACCCATGGCCCTTCTGCTGATGCACGCGAATGCGACGGTCACGATTTGCCACTCCAAGACGCGCGATTTACCGCAAATCGCGCGCCGCGCGGATCTCGTCATTGCAGCCATGGGCCGCCCGGCGATGGTCACGCCGGACTGGATTCGAACCGGCGCGACCGTGATTGATGTTGGTATCAATCGAATCTCCGATCCTGCCGAAGCGGCCCGCATCTTCGCGAAATTTCCGCAAAGGCTCGAGCAGTTCCGGCAAAAAGGCTCGGCATTGGCCGGCGATGTTCACCCCGACGTTGCAGAAATCGCGGGCGCGATCACTCCTGTTCCTGGCGGCGTGGGACCTCTCACCATCGCCATGCTCATGAGCAATACGGTAAAGGCTGCGCGGCTCAGACCTGGCCAGGCGGCCGGTGAGACCGTTGCCCGTCCCGCCTGTGGACATTAATGCTGCGCGTCGGACTGACGGGCGGGATCGCCTGCGGAAAAAGTACCGTGGCCGCGATGATGAGCGAACTCGGCTGCCACGTGCTCAATGCTGACAAAATGGCCCACGTCTTGATCGCGCCCGGAGAGTCTGCTTACGGAGAGATACGGCGGAAATTTGGCGCGGATATCCTCGCTCCGGACGGAAGCATCGACCGCGCGCGATTGGCCGCCGTTGTCTTCGCCGACGCGGATAAACTGGCGTCGTTGAATGCGATCGTTCATCCCCGCGTGCTTCGCGAGTTGGAGCTGGAATTGGAGCGGCTCTCACGAATCGATCCTCAAGGCGTAGCTGTGGTAGAAGCGGCATTGCTGATCGAATCGGGCTACCACAAACGATTGGACCGACTCGTTCTGGTTACTTGCACTCGCGAGCAACAACTGGAACGGCTGACGAATCCCGCGTTTGGACGAGAGATGTCTCGCGAGCAAGCCGAGCGGCGCATTGCTGCGCAAATGCCGCTGGAGGAAAAACGCAAGGTGGCTCACGATGAGGTCGATAGTTCGGGTTCCCTGGATTACACGACGAGACGAGTTCGGGCATTGGTGGAACAGCTCAAGCAGACGGCCGGAGGGCGTGCCCATTAGGCGCGCGCTCTGGTAAGAGCGAAGCCGCTTTTGCCGTCGTCTTCGTAGCGCGGAGCATTCGCAGCGCGATCGATTCGGATTGCTCTTGACGACCAATCTTCCCTGTTACTAAAGTCTCGCCAACTTGGATATCAGTTCATTGGAGGCCCTGCCGTGATGAAACGCAACTTCTTCGCTATTTTGCTGGCGAGTTGTGCGCTACTGGCCACACTGCCTGGTTGGGCGCACCATTCCTTTCAAGCCGAGTTCGATGCGAGCAAAGCGGTCACGTTGAAGGGAACCCTGTCAAAAATAGACTGGATTAACCCTCATATCTATTTCTACCTGGATGTGAAAGACGACAGCGGCAAGGTGACCAACTGGACTCTGGAATCCATTCCGACCGGGTTCATGCATCGCGCTGGCCTCACAAGAGATGACTTCGTAATCGGTGACACCGTCACGGTGCTCGCTTATCGCGCGAAGGATGGAACCGGGGCCTTTGCATGGGTGCAGGAACTTACGTTTGCGAATGGGCGCAAGGTTGCATTTGGCGCCAATCGCCCGCAGCCTGAGGACCCCGCACCGAAATAGGCTCGAGCGAACGACGGTGGCTTTCTCGGGAATCACGATCAGAGTGAAAAGGAGATCCGGCAATGAATTCTCGATCATCTTGGCGGCGCGCCGCGATAGCAGGATGCGCCATTTTGTGCCTGCTCACCGTGCGTGCCGGCGCCCAGGTCGATCGGGCTACGGTGTCGCATGGTGCCGCGGCTGAGGCGGAGATAAAGGCAGCGGCGGCAAAGCCAACGCCGCGCGCCTCAGACGGCCATGTGGACCTGAGTGGGTATTGGGACTTTCCTCAGCCGTCCGTGAGCGAACATACGAAGGACGGGGTCGTATATGCCAGCCCTTTCATTCCGGGCGCGAATGCCCCTGGCCAGATGCAGGGAGATCCGAATCCGCCGCCCTATAAGCCCGAGCTATTGGCAAAGGTGAAGGAGCTGGCCAAAAACCAGACGCACGCCGACCCGGCGTTTCATTGCAAACCGCTGGGAGTTCCGCGCGTCGGGCCGCCGAGGCAGGTTATCCAGACTCCGAAGCTGGTGGCACTTTTCTACCAAGTCGACATCGGTGAAGGCGATCAGAGTGGAATCGGTGTCCGTCTTATACCCACCGATGGCCGTTCGCACCGCAAGGACGTGGATCCGATGTATTTCGGAGATTCGGTGGGTCATTGGGAGGGAGACACACTCATTGTGGACGTGACCCATTTGACTGAAGACACCTGGCTGGGCATCAGCGGATATTTTCACAGCGCCGCGCTGCACGTGGTCGAGCGATATACCCGCAAAGGCAATACCCTGACCTACGAAGCCACTGTGGAGGACCCCATGGTCTTGACTAAGCCTTGGACGATGACTCCACAAACAGTCAGGCTCGAAGAGGGTATGGTGGTGGAGCAACCCCCTTGCGATGAGCGCGACGAACAACACCTCGTGAATGACGACCACCACACGCGCGACTTTTAAGCGGTTCGGGGAACGAGGAAGCCAGTACAAAACCGGTAACCTGCTTGACAGGAATGAAGTTAAGTGGTGAACTGAGCGCAGGCATAGCTGCCCGAGAGCCGTTTCGCGCAAAAATCCGCGCGGCCACAAAGCTGGCCCTTTGGCCGAGGAGGTAAAGCGATGACGTCCCTACGGAAATCGCTCCCCGTGGGTCCCCTTGCGTTCATGTTAGCGGTGTTGATGACGCTTGCCTTCATAACCGTAATCGCAACCACAGTCAGTGCGCAAGCGCTCGGGAACGCGGTTAAGAATTCTGCACAACCGCAGGTCACCTTCGCCAAGGATGTCGTCCCCGTTCTCCAAACGAAATGTCAGGAGTGCCACCATACAGGTGGCATGGCTCCGATGTCTCTGGTGACATACGAAGAGACCCGCCCGTGGGCCAGGGCGATGAAGCAGCGCGTGGAGACGCGCATAATGCCGCCGTGGCACCTTGACAAAACGGTTGGGATCCAGCGTTTCCAGAATGACCTGTCCTTGAGTGAAGAGCAAATCGCTACCATCGTGCGCTGGGTGGATGAAGGCGCGCCGCTCGGAAATCCCAAGGACCTGCCCCCAGTCAAACAATGGCCAAACGAAGACGGCTGGCAACTCGCGAAGCAGTTCGGGGCGCCCGATCTAGTCATCGACTCGGGGTCTTATACCATGCCCGCCCACGGGCAAGATGTGTGGTGGAAGCCTTTGTCTGATGTGCCTATCACGGAACCGCGCTGGGTCCGCGCGGTCGAGATTAAACCAGCGACCCCCGCGGGCCGCAGGATCATGCATCACGTGCTCGCGCGCCTGCAGCAGGATGAACCGGATTTGCGCAAGGCTCTCTTCACCGGCAACGACGCCGATAGCAATGGGCCGGGCATGTTGATGGAATGGGCCATCGGGAAAAAATACGACATCTATCGCCCGGACACCGGCAAATTATTGATGCCCGGTGCGCATATCTGGTGGGAACTGCATCTTCATTCCGTAGGTGAAGAGATCACTGATCATGCGCAATTGGCCATTTATCTCTATCCGAAAGGCCAGGAGCCGAAATATCGAACCTATTTGATGTCTTACACGGCAAACCCGACGATCAATGGCCAACTTCAGCTGGATATTCCTCCTAATACCGTGAAGGAGACGGAAGGGTTCCACGTGTTGAAACATCCGGCGATCCTCCAGAACTTCCAGCCGCACATGCATCTTCGCGGCAAAGCTATGGCCATGGAAGCGATCCTGCCAGACGGCTCCACGCAGATGCTCAGTTTTGTGGACCACTTCAATTTCAATTGGATGACCAATTATATTTATGCCGATGATGCGGCGCCGGTGCTGCCGGCGGGCACCGTGCTACACATCACCGCGTGGCACGACAACACGGTGAACAACCCCAACAATCCGGATCCGAGTCAGTGGGTCGGGTGGGGCGAACGCACCGTCGACGAAATGTCCCACGCCTGGGTTAACGTGACTTTCATCACCGATGAGGACTACCAGTCCTACGTTGCGAAGCAAAAATCAAAACAACTGGCGTCGGCTGCCCCCACGCGATAAGAGAGCGCTTACTGGTAAGGGGAAATGCAACTGCGGCGTTCCACGCTCCTAGCTTTTTTTACCGTAATCGGAATGGGGAGCTCTGTTCTCTTGCGGGCGCAGCGCTTGCCTTTGGAGCCTTTGCACGATACGGGGCAAAACGTCACGGGTGCGTTTGAAGGGTGGTTCAAAAATCGGGACGGTAGCTTCAGTCTGCTCTTCGGCTATTACAACCGCAATCAGAAACAGGACTTGGAAATTCCAGTAGGACCGAATAACCGGATTGAACCAGGCGGCCCCGATCAAGGTCAGCCCACCCACTTTCTGCCGGGGCGGCAGTGGGGTCTGTTCACAGTGACTGTTCCCGCAGACTTCGGCGCCGATAAGCTCACTTGGACCCTGATCAGCAACGGCCAACCCCTGATAATACCGGGCAGCCTCAACCCGCTGTGGGAGATTAATGCTTTTCGCGAGCCAACCACAGGCAATACCCCGCCTGTGATCAAGCTCGCTGGAGGCGGTTCTGTCCAAGGCCCGCGGCCCATCAGCACGGCTCTTTCCGCTACCCTAGCCAATCCGCTCACTCTGACCGTATCGGTTTCTGACGACGCCACGATGCCTCTGATCGGGACTACAGGAATGGACCGGCCCAAAACCCCTCCGGTGACGGTGATTTGGAGCAAGTTTCGCGGACCGGGTATCGTCACCTTCGCCAATGCGAAGCCCGCGGTCGAGCTAGCGAACGGGGAAGCAGGTTCGGGCGGAGTAAGCGGGACCGCCACCACGTCGGCGACATTCAGCGAACCGGGAGAGTATGTTTTGCTCGTCGTGGCCAATGATTGGTCCGGCATCGGTGGTCATGGTTATCAGTGCTGCTGGACGAACTCTCAGGTCAAGGTCTCCGTTAAGCCTTAGGTAACCCACGAAATACTCTTCAGCCGTTTTCCCTGAAGTGAAGAGCTAGTTTCTGAAAAACGCATTACTCGAGCACCAGGGCGCTCGCTGGCCGCGGAGGTCATTGATTTATGTTGAGGAATGTATGCGCCGGTCGCGGCGCATCGCCAAGCGCCTCCGTAAGACATTTGAAGTAATCACCTGCTGACCTGATGTCTGTAACGTAAGTTACGATTTTCACGATGTCCGCGACCGTAGCTCGGTGCCGCGCCAGAAGTCTCTTGATCTTGTCAAAGGCATAGCGGCATTGCCCGAAAACGTCTCCCGGGAACAGGATGGTGCCGATCGTTCCGTTTTCGTCTTCGGCACCGACTCCGGCGAGAAAAATCAATGTACCCGGCCCAGAAACGGTGACGACTTCCGAGAATCTTGCCTTAGTCCACTCGCTGTAGTTGTAATTTTGCTTTTCAAAATTTGACATAATGTCGACCTTCGCGGTGCCATTATCTGCTAAAGAGTGGCAAAGAAAAACCACGCGTGGCCGGGGTTACCCTCCACTGCCTGATTCGCTTTCTTCGAGTCGCACGCGTCTTTCACGAGGGATTAGTGGGAATCGCCGTGAGGAACACCCTCGAATGGGCCTGCACTCAAGTGATGCGGGCCCTCGCCTTACATCACTGCTATACTTGCCCGCCGGAGGGACACAAAATGAACCGCAGAATATTCGCGCTTCTTTTCGCTTTCTCGGCCGGAGCAATCATCGGGCACGTAGCTATTCCTTTACTCGGCGAGCACTTCGCCCAGCCTGACGTGGTGATGGCTCAAGCACACAAGCCCGTAATGATCACTCGCCTTTACACGGGTCCGGACAATCAAACGCACGCCGAAGAAGTGGAACTGAAGTTCACGCCCGGAAACCCTGCGGAGGTCTCCAAGATGATGCCCATCACCAGCGCTGAGCTTCATCGGACGGCGGGCGGCAGTGTGGACGATTGGCATCGCGCGCCGCGCCGCCAGTACGTGATTACGCTGAGCGGACGGGGAGAGGTCGAAGTTGCGGGAGGAAAAAACATCTCCCTCGGGCCGGGAAGCATCGACCTTGTCGAAGACACGACTGGCAAGGGTCACATCACGAAAGTGGTGAGCACGGAGGATCGGGTGACGCTTCAGCTCCCTCTCTTGGATCAGCCCGGTCGATAGTCCTGGTCGTAACGGGCAAGCAGCGGCACGTTTGAAACCAGTTGTGCGGGGGGAGGCGCGCCATGATGCGACGAGTTTGGTGGATGACGCTCGGGTTGTTGTGGATCGGGCTCTTGTTGCCGGGGCTGCCGGCCCGCGGGCAAGCGGATTTGACTGGCGTGATTGATATTCACGCTCACATGGATCCGGACAGCTTGCCCCGTTCGATCGATGCGATCGACCTGGCAAAGCTCGCCAAACAACGTGGCATGCGCGGGCTGGTGCTGAAAAATCACTATGAGTCCACCGCCGCACTGGCCTACATCGTGCGCAAGGAAGTGCCCGGCATCGAAATTTTCGGCGGCATCGATCTCAATCGCTCCGTCGGCGGGGTCAATCCCGCGGCGATCGAGCGCATGGTGCTGATGAAAGGCGGCTGGGGCAAAGTCGTCTGGATGCCCACGTTTGACAACGAAAATCAAGTCAAGGTCAGCAAAGAGAACCGGCCGTTCGTCTCCGTCTCTAAAAACGGCAAACTGCTACCGGAAGTCGAGGAAGTGATTCGTCTGGTGGCCAAACACCAATTGACGCTTGAAACCGGCCACTCCTCGGCCGAAGACGGCCTATTGATCGTACACGCGGCGCGGCAAGCCGGAGTGCAGCACGTCGTGGTCACTCACGCCATGGCCGATCCGATTCACATGACCATTCCACAAATGCAGCAAGCGGCCCGCGAAGGCGCTTACATTGAATTCGTCTATGGTGCGACCCTTCCACCGAATAACGGCACGCTCGCCGTGTTGAGCATGAGCGATTACGCCAAAGCGATTCGCGCCGTGGGAGCGCCATCCTGCGTTCTATCGAGCGACCTCGGCCAGCCGGGACGTCCGCTGCACCCCGACGGTCTGGCCCAATTCTTCCTGGCCCTGCGCAAAGAGAGGATTTCGCAGGCAGACGTCGACCTGATGTCCAAAACGAATCCAGCCCGCGCCCTCGGACTTCAATAAAAATAATAGCGATGGCGAGGAGGGCTTTTGTGCCAGAACGGGCACAAATAGCCGCCTTCCGCCTGCGGGATCTGCGCAGGGTATTTATTTGTTTGCTGGAAAGAGCCGCAGGTGTATAAGTGTGCCCATTCACTCGGTCAAAAAAAATTCCCAGGTTAGAACGGAAATTCGTGATGAAACATTTCGCAATCTCTCTCGCAATCCTGGCCGGCGTTGCCGCATTGCCAGCTATCAGCCAGCAGGCGGAAGTGGGAAGTATCGTCCGCAATGACCCAGCGATCGATAAACTCGTGTCACCGGGCACGAAGGTTGAAAAGCTGCATGGCGGGTTCCGCTTTATTGAAGGACCTATATGGGTGAGAAGCGGGCGGTATTTGCTATTCAGCGATCTCCCAAGCAACGCTATCGTGAAGTGGAGCCCAGACGGCGCCGTCTCCGTTTTCCGCGAGTCGATATTTTCAGGCAGCTATCCCGATGGAGTACAGATCGGAAGCAACGGCCTCACCCTCGATAAACAAGGTCGTTTGATCGCCGCGGAACACGGGAATCGCCGGGTTAGCCGGATCGAGAAAGATGGGACGATTACCGTCCTCGCCGATCGCTACGAAGGAAAGCGGCTGAACAGCCCCAATGACCTGATTTGCAAGAGTAATGGCGACGTTTACTTCACCGATCCGCCGGGGCTTTATCGAACGTACCGCGAGATTCCGGATGCTCCGAAGAGGGAGTTGGATTTCGCCGGGGTCTACCGTGTGACCGCACCAGGAAAAGTGCAATTAGTCACCAAGGAAGTGCCTTACCCCAACGGCCTTGCTTTTTCACCGGATGAAAAGAAGTTGTACGTAGCCAGTACCCGCCCGGAGAAGTTCTGGATGGTTTATGACGTCGAAGCCGATGGAAGCTTGAGCCATGGTAGAAAATTTTTCGACGCAACGAACATTCCGGGCGAGGGCGTGCCGGACGGGATGAAAGTCGACCGCGCGGGAAATATCTACGCCACCGGGCCGGCGGGAATTATGATTTTTACGCCGGACGCGAAGCTCCTGGGCACAATCCAGTTGCCGGAGATACCCGCGAATCTGAGTTGGGGTGACGCGGACGGCAAGGCCCTGTATGTAACGGCTCGAACGAGCCTCTATCGAATCCGCACGAACGTCGCAGGAGTGAGGCCTTAGATGGCCCTAGATCGCCTTGAGTCGCGAACGCGATGTGCCGCAGATCGGGGCAAGATGCTGATGCCGAGCGCTTCGAATCGATCCGAATTCGCACTGAACGTGCCCGCTTGTCCGGTCATCCGCACTTTTTCAATCTCGGGAACAGAGCGAGCGCATTCTCTCTCCCGATGCTCTGAAGATCACCGTAGCTTAAGCCATAGTCGCCGAGCCCCTTGGCAAAGGCTCCCGCAGAAACAAATGGGAAGTCGGTGCCGAACAGGACATGCGAGGCCGGAACCAGCTTCATCAAAGAAGCCAGCGTGTAGGGGCTGAATGCCGCCGATAGAATTTTTGCAGTTCAACGCGCGGTCCAGCCGCCATCGACTGCCAAGCTCGTGCCTGTGATCAGGGACGCCGCCGGAGACGCCAGGAAGATGATGGCGCCGGTGACCTCATCCATGCGCCCGATGCGCCCGAGCGGAATTCGGCTGATGACCCAATTGCGGAATTCAGGGTCCGCAAAGAAGGAAGCGGTCATGGGCGTTTCGAGAAACGTGGGAGCGATGGCGTTCACACGGATGTTTTCAGGCGCGAGTTCGACGGCCATGGCTTTGGTTAAACCTTCGATCGCATGCTTGGCCATGCAGTACACCGTGCGCCGCTCTGCCCCGACCCGCCCCATTTGGGAGGTCATGTGGACGATGCTGCCGCCTTGCTTCCGGCGATCGGGATGCTGAAGCATTTTTCGTACGGCAGCCTGTGAGACCAGGAACGCGGCGCGGACATTAAGGGAGATCATATCGTCCAAATGAGCTTCGGAAACATCGACGAAGGGTTCGGGAATATTCATTCCAGCGTTATTTAACAAGATGTCCAGCCGCTCGATGCTAGCGAGGGCGAAATTCACCTCCTCGCGCTTGGTCACGTCGCAAACGATTACGCGCGCCTTGCCTCCCGCGTCAGTGACGGGCTTGGCAACCTGTTCGAGTTCGCTGCGCGTTCTGCTGACTAAGACCACCTCCGCCCCGGCTTCGGCGAGAGCCAGTGCTCCCGCTGCGCCGATGCCGCGGCCCGCTCCAGTGATCAGTGCGACGCGGCCATCGAGCCGGAAACTCACGGGGATTGCTGTAGCTTCGGGCGTGGATTTTATTGCGCGTCTCCCGAACTGGTGCCGACACTCACCTTGGGTTTGCCATAGCGGCGCAGCCGAATATCCGCCTGCTCTTTGTGTGCCCAAAATCTTTCGATCGCGCAGAGACGCGAACAATACTCTCCTATCTGTAAACTCGCTTCTTCCGTGCACTGCTGGTACGTAACGGTTTTCATGAATTTGCCAACCCAAAGTCCGCCCGTGTAGCGAGCCGCGCGGCGAGTGGGAAGCGTATGGTTTGTGCCGATCACTTTGTCGCCATAGGCCACGTTGGTCTCGGGACCAAGAAACAGAGAGCCGTAGTTGCGCATATGTTCGAGGAAGTAACGCGGATTGCGGGTCATAATCTCGACGTGCTCGTAAGCGAGCCGGTCGGCTTCCTGGACCGCCTCAGCGAGATCAGCAACCAAAATAATCTGGCCGTAATCCCGCCAGGAGACAGAGGCAATCTCTGCGGTGGGAAGAGTTTTGAGCTGGCGTTCGATTTCCGCCGGCAGGGATTGCGCCAGCGCCTCCGACGTTGTGATCAAGGCCGCGGGCGAAGTGAGGCCATGCTCGGCCTGCCCAAGCAGGTCCGCGGCCACAAACGCCACGTCTGCTGAATCGTCCGCGACGACAAGGATTTCAGTAGGGCCCGCGAGCAGGTCAATTCCCACCTGGCCGAAGAGTTGGCGTTTCGCCTCGGCGACATAGGCATTGCCCGCGCCGACCAGCATATCCACGGGAGCGATCGTTTCGGTGCCGAGCGCCATAGCGGCTATGGCCTGAACGCCACCGAGAATGTAAATCTCATCCGCTCCGGCCAGCACCATGGCGGCCACCGTCTCCGGGTGCGGCTTTCCGCCAGTAGGCGGGGTGCAGGCAATAACCCGCTGCGCGCCGGCCACCTTGGCGGTGACGATGGTCATATGCGACGACGCAACCATCGGATAGCGCCCGCCCGGGATGTAACATCCCACGCTGTTCACGGGAATGTTGCGGTGGCCGAGGCGTACACCGGGCAACGTCTCGACTTCGATGTCTTTCAGCGCGGCCTTTTGGTGTTCGGCGAAATTCCGGATTTGCGCTTGTGCAAATTCGATGTCTTCGATGGTTCGCGGCGAAACGGAAGCAAGCAAAGAATCGATCTCGGCCTGCGACAAGCGAAAACTTACGGGTGACCAGCCATCGAACTTTGTCGAGAGTTCCCGCAAGGCTACATCACCCCGCATTTTTATCTCAGCGATCAGATTGGCGACGGTTCCTTGGACCTGGTTATTTGCCGCTTCGATCTCTGCCGCGGGAATGGTGGTCTTCAGATACTTCGCCATTTCTTTGCTCCTCAAATTCTGTAACCCCTGCGGATCACCAACAACCGCCGCCATTTTACTACTCACACATTTTGCAGAAGCTCTGCCACTGGCAGCTTACCGCCGAGTTCCGAGGCGATGCAATGTCCCGTCCAACGGACTGACTATGACAAGAGCACACACTGCGAGTAGGCAGAATGAAGATGCCCATCAGTAGCTCTGATTACGTCGTGACTTCTGCTGGATAAGTTCGCAGCCGCGGCGGCCCGGCGGCCATAAGGGCGGTGCATCCCCCGATTTTATTTGCTACCTTTGTCGCTCGCAGGGTCACCGATAAATTTGTTGTACTCCGCAAGCTCCGCAGGCGAGCACATCATCTCCATGACATCGAAGTGCGTCGATTGCAGCTTGAAGGGCAGCTTATTGAGAGCGATCCAAGGTTTTGTGTACATCGCCGGATCATTAATCGTCACCGTGAGTTCTAACGTATTGGAATCCGCGCGGTGAAAGCGCTCCTCGACGCGCAGATCAGGACTGTGTGGGCGACCAGCCCTGTCGACCCAGACTTCGTCATTGATGCAGCAAGTCTGCACGACGAACGTATAGTCGTCCTCCCATTTGCCGATCGAATATCCAAACCACCTGGGTGCGGGATCCTTAGGGAAGTCCCGTCCGTCGGTCCAGATGGTGCGCCATATTTTTCCATACTCGTATAGGACCAGAACGCTCGCGGGCGTTTGCACAATTTGAGTGGTCCTTAGTTCATAAAGGTCTTCGCGGGGGATTCCCTGCGGATTACAGGCGACCACGGGATCATTCGTTTCTCCGGGAAGAACGCTTCTGGCTCCATTGCTGGGCTTGGTGAGATTCAGCGCCGCCAAGCCCGCAGGAGTATAGGGTAATTTATGCTCCGGCTTGCCGTCTTCGGGCATTGCTGCCGCACCCATGGCCTGGATTCCGCCATTCCCGGGGTCCCAAACCCCAAAGATGTCATCGCGCGGAACCGGAGTTGCCGCCTGGCTCGCGGTCTGCGGAACAGGCTGTCCCGTCCAGCCGTCCACGGGTGTACCGATGTAGGGATTACTTCCCGTGGTGGTTTGTTCCGTGGTTTGAGTCTTCTGAGCGTAGATAAGCGAGGAGAGCGTCACGGCCGCAACACAAGCAATTGTCGCGATTAAAAAAGCTTTCGACATCCTCGGTCTCCTTCTGAATCCAGCCGCGGATTCTACTCATCCCCGTTGGGTTTCACAAGTGCGCAGAGAGACCCAGACAGCCTCCAGGCGGGTCCCCATTTCCATCCCATTGACACACCGTCAGGTATAGGCGTATACCCAATCTAAATCCATCTGGGGGCTTCCGATGGCAGATCATGAGATAGAGCAACCTGTTACCTCAACTCCGCTCGTTGTTTCCAGACGCGACCTCATCAAGGGCGTCATCGCGGCAGGCGCAGTGTCCTCGGCGAGCTATCTGTTCCGCGCATCTGCGGTGTGGTCCCAGACATCCGCTCCCGGTGCTGTGGAGCGCTTGGTCACGCTGACGGTCAATGGCCAGCAGCGTCGCGTCGACGTCATGAAGCAAGAGACTCTGGCGACAACCCTGCGTTACAAGCTGGGTCTGACCGGCACGAAGATCGGATGTGACCGCTCGGAATGCGGCGCTTGCACCGTGCTGATTGACGACGTGCCGCACTATTCCTGTTCGATCCTGACGCACACGGTGCGGGGCAAGAATATCGTGACGATCGAAGGGCTGGCTAGCGCCGACGGCAAGTTGCATCCGGTACAGCAGGGAGTCATTGATGAGCAGGGCTTTCAGTGCGCGTTTTGTATGTCGGGTTTCATCATGGCGACGGTGGGCTATTTGAAAACCAATCCGAACCCAAGCCGAGCGGAGCTCGCGCACGGAATTTCCGGCAATCTTTGCCGGTGTCAGGACTACGACAAAATTCTCAATGCCATGATGCGCGGTGCGGAGAATTTGAGGAGGGCTAACCGTGTCTAATAATGTGCCGGCGAACAAGTACAACAAGTACAAACTGATCGGCAAGAACTACACAACGCCCGACCTCTACGCGAAGGTGACAGGTCGGTCGAAGTACGCGGAGGATTATCGGGCGGACGGCATGCTCTTCTGCAAACTGCTGCTCAGCCCCATGCCGCACGCTCGCGTCAGGAGCATCGATGCGCGCGCGGCGCTGGCGATGCCCGGCGTCAAAGCGATCCTCACCGCAGACGAGCTACCCCCTCCGGCCGACAGCATCAACGACAACGGCACTGTGATTCTGGCAAACAAGCGAGGAGATCGCGGACTCACCAGGGAGCCGCTGTACCAGGGTGATCCGATCCTCGCTGTGGCCGCGGTCGATGAAGTCACTGCTGCGGACGCGATCGAAAAGATTCGCCTGGACCTCGAACCGCTGCCATTCGTGGTGGATCCGCTGGTTAGTCTGCGGCCGGGCGGGCCGAACGCTAGAACGGATGGAAACGTTTGGGTGCGGGGCGCTCAACCACCCGCTACGCCGGGACGGCCGCCCGCTGTGGTTCCTCCCGATGTCGCGGTGCTCAAGTGGACTGAAGCGGACTTCGCGGAGGCCAAGGAGGGTCGCCTGCCAATGGGCAAGGCGACCGATGAATGGACGGTTGGCGATCTCGAGGCGGGATTCAAGGACGCGGCGCTCGTGATGGACGAGACGTTTGTCACCCCGAATTCGAGCCACCAGTGCCTGGAAACGCGGACTGCCATGGCCTACTGGCAGAACGGCAAGGTCTTCGTACACAGCGGGGCACAGAGCACCGCCCAAGCCGTCCCAGCGATCGCGCGATGGCTAGGCATCAGTCCCGACAATGTCGTTTTCATCAGTGAGTACACAGGTGGCGGTTTCGGCAGCAAGATAACAGGCGCCATCTCGCTGATTATCCCCGCACTTCTGGCGAAGAAGACCAACATGCCTGTCATGATGCGCATCAGCCGCGAGGAAGAGCACTACATCGGTCGCGGGCGTCCCGGCTTCCACGGCCGCATGAAGGTCGGTTTTTCCAAAGAAGGCAGGATCACAGCTCTCGATATGTTCGTGATCTGCGACAACGGACCGTACGACCAAGTAGGGGATGCTGCTTCGTCGGGCCGCATCGTTTCGCTGCTATACCAGCCGCTGGCGATGCGCTGGCGCGCGGTTACGGTCCTCACGAATACGCCACCGCGCAGTGCGCAGAGCTCACCGGGAGGCATGCAGGGAATCGCGCTTATGGAGCCCCTGATGGCGAAGGCTGCGCGAAAGCTCGGGATCGATCAAGTCGCCATCCGGCGCATCAATGCGCCTGAGGGCAAAGCGAAATTCGGACCACTGATAGCCGGTAAGCAAGCCTACGCCACGAGCGCCTTCCTCAAGGAAGCGCTCGATAGGGGCTCCGAGATGTTCAAGTGGGATGAGAGAAAAGCGTTACCGAAGCGAAGCGGTACCACGGCGCGCGGCGTCGGCGTATCGAGCAGTTGCTACGTCGGCGGCTCCATCGGTTTCGATGGTCTTTTTGTCATCAAGCCCGATGGCCGGCTCTACATCCAGTCGGGAATCGGGAATCTCGGAACGGAGTCGGTACACGACGTACACCGCGTGGTTGCGGAGTTAGTCGGTGTGCCTTGGGAGAAGTGTGAGATTACATGGGGCAATTCAGCGAAGAACCTGCCCTGGGCTTGTCCTTCTGGCGGCAGCCAGACGACTCACGCGATGACGCGCGCCGCGCATGCGGTGGCCATGGACGCTAGGAAGAAGCTGCAGGAGATCGCGGCAAGGGATTTGGGCGGCAAGCCCGACGATTACGAAGTTGCGAACGAGCGCGTCGTCCGCAAGGGCGGCGGTCCAGGAATGAGTTTGGCACAAGCGGCTAAGCGCGCTATCCAGCTCGGGGGCATCTACGACGGCCACGAACTGCCTAAGGACATCAATAAATTTACTGTCGCATCGGCCACAGCGCTCGCCGGCCAGGGCCTGTTGGCCGTGGCCAAGGACAGTTACCCGCGGGATGGCGTTACGCATTCCTACGTCGCCACGTTTGCCGAGGTCGAAGTTGACCTCGAAACGGGTCAGTATCGTATCGTCGATTTCCTCGCCTACGCCGACGTCGGCACAGTGATTCATCCGAATGCTTTGGGCGGCCAGATTCTCGGACGGTCGATACTGGGCATTGGCCACGCCATCGGCCAGAAGTGGGTTTATGACCAGCACTACGGACTACCCGTGGCCAAGCGATTCCACCACACCAAGCCGCCAACGATCCTGGATATACCGCAAAAGATGCAGTGGGCGGCGGTCGGCATCCCGGATCCGGAAACGCCGATTGGTGCCCGCGGCATCGGCGAGCCGCCCGTCGGCGGCGGCTGCGCCGCAATCTTGAACGCCTTATCCGACGCCCTGGGTGACGAGGTGTTCCGGCGCGCGCCGGTGAACGCCGACACCATTCTGGCGTCGCTGGAAGCGGGCCGGCCGATGCAAGAGCCGTTGACGGCGCACATTTAAGTCAAACCTTGAGCGCGACGGAATAGAGACCAAGTGGAGAGAGCGCAGGAGGACGGAAACATGGCCGTGATACATGATGTGATGCCGGCGTTTGAACTCTTTCAACCGCCGACGGTCGACGATGCGGTGCGGTTGCTCGGTCAGTACCGTGAAGATGCCTGGGTAATGGCGGGTGGCCTGGACACCTTCGATTGGCTCAAGGATCGCATCAAGCGCCCGAAAGTCGTGGTCGATCTAAGCCAAGTCAGAGAACTGAGCGGAATCCGCGAGGCAAACGGTGGCCTGGAGATAGGGGCGACGACCACGTTGACGGAGGTAGTGCGACATCCCGTCATCCGTGGAAAATACGGCATCTTGTCAACGGGAGCCGAAGCGGCGGCCTCGCCGCAGATTCGCAACCAGGGCACGATCGGCGGAAACGTATCGCAAGACACGCGCTGTTGGTATTACCGCGCGGGCTGGCCTTGCTATCGTGCCGGGGGGAACACCTGCTTTGCGGATACGCCGACGGCGATCAACCGCGAGCACGCGATTCTGGGGGCGGATCGTTGTGTGGCAGTGAACCCGTCAGACTCCGCGCCTGCCCTGATTGCGCTCGACGCCAAGTTTGTGATTCGCACCCCGAAAGGCGAGCGCGTAGTGGACGCGGAAGACTACTTTATTGGCCCGGGCACCGACATAACGCGGATGAACATTCTGCGACCAGGGGATCTTCTGACGGCGATCCGTCTGCCGGCGGATTGGGCTGGGGCTAAATTCTATTTTGAAAAAGTGCGCGATCGGAATGTGTGGGATTTCCCGCTCATGAATGTGGCGTCGGCCATGGTCATCACCGGGGGCAAAATTGAGCGCATCCGGCTGGCGGTGAATGCTGCGGCTGCTCGGCCGCTACGGCTCGCTGCGGTGGAAGATGCTGTTCGCGGCAAAGAGCCGAACGCCGCCACCGGAGAAATAGCTGGAAGACTGGCCGTGCAGGGCGCGCGGCCGTTGCGGTTCAACGCTTACAAAATTCCGCTTATGAGAAACCTAGTGAAGCGCGCCATAGGCGGCGTGGAGCAGGCAGCATGGGCCTAATACAGTGGGCTACAAGTCCGTGGGGTAGAGAAGTTCCCATCCACATCTCCTTTGGACTTTTGTGGGTGTCCGCAATCGGAGGCCTGCTGTTTCTGGTCGTTCATGCCCTCTACGTGGGGTATTGGGCAAAATCTGCGGAAGCGCATTCGCGCGAGGCCGTGGGCACAGGAATCGCTTCGCGTGTCCCCGAACGGGTCGCCCGGCACTCCTTCGGTGCACGACTCTTCCATGGAGTCATGGCGCTCGCCATGTTCGCGCTGCTGTTCACTGCTTTCCTCCCGAAAATGGGAGTCAGATTCGCGTGGGTCACCTATCATTGGATCGCCGGCGTCGTGCTGACCATCTCCGTCATCTATCACCTCTTCCACGCGACCTTCTGGCTCGATTTTTGGTCGATCTGGCCCGATCGAGTGGACATCGAGGACGCAGCCAGACGACTCCGACGCGCCCTCGGTCAGGCCGCTCCTGCGCCGAGAAAGTTCGGCAAGTATCCCTTGGAAAACAAACTCTACCACCTTGCCATTTTGTGCGCCGGTCTCGCTGTCATCGGGACAGGTGTGTTGATGATGAGCAGGGTGCGTACGCCTTTCTTCACTCGGGATCCCTACCTGTTCGGCTTCAGTGACGCGACGTGGGGCTGGATGTACGTGCTGCACGGGCTCGCGGGCATCGCCCTTGTCGCTCTCATCATAGCTCATGTGTACTTCGCGCTCAGGCCGGAAAAGTTTTTCATCACCAACTCAATGATCTTCGGATGGATGAGCCGCGAGAAGTACCTGGAGCATCACGATCCGCAGCGCTGGCCCGTGGGCGAACAAGCGCCCGAGGCCGGAGCCGCGGGAGGATCAAAGTCCAGGGTTCCAGCCTAGAGATGGGCGAGGAGATCAGCGCCCGCTGCGACGCCATCGAAAAGTGTTATGAGTTCATGCTGGCGTACGCCGGCCAAGGACTGGCTGGCGACGACGAAGGTAGCGCCTCCAGCGGGCAGGTGCGTGATTACCTCGAGCATGCCGCCGGTGCGATTTCGGGCCTTGCGGAAGCCTATGCGGCGGTGGTGAAACGTGCAAATCTGGACCACACGAAATCTTACTCCGCGTTCCTCCACGTATTGGAACGGGACGCTCAAGACTCTCTCGCCGCCATTCAGCTTGTTTTGGCGCAGACCACCATCAGCTCCCAGTTGATAGATAACTTGAATGCGTCGATCCATCTCCGCGCGCTGCTCACGGATCTCTTTCTGATGGACGAGATTCTAAAGCCGCAGCGGGCGCGGGAGAAATCCGCGACGCCGGAATAACACTCTCCTAATTCAGCCTGACGTGAGGCGCTGCTAGTGTGGAACCGCTGACGCCGGTTTGAGGAATGTCGTAAACGTAGAATGAATGTCCTACGACGGCTGTGGGTGGAACCTGCCGCAACCACTGACCGTCACCTGGACGCACCTTTGCGCCGATGGCAGGAAGCAATGCCACCAGATGTGCACTCAACACGTAAAGACCGGGCTTCGGTCCCCGCATCAATTCGGGCACAGTTAACCCCTGATAGAAAATCCCATATGCCTCCGGGGGGTAAGTGCCAAAATACCCTAGTTGGAAACTGCGGCCGTGGGCATTCTTGTCGAGCCACATTTTTAGCTGCTTCAATCCCTGACCCCAATCCACGTTGCTGTCGTCTAGCCATAGCGGTCCACAAGCCCACGATCATCCATGCGCAAATCAAAATTGCCGCGGCGCGCGCTATGGTGGAGCCATTGCGGAGCAGAGCTTCCAATCCCAAACCGCCGACCAAATAAACGAACGGGAGAACCGGAATGAGATACCGGATGCCCGCGTTCTCGGACCAGATCGTGTAGCCTGCAAACAGCACGGCCGGCGGGATGACGAGAAACATTTGGCGCAGCAGGGACAGAGTTTTCGTGCGCCGGAGTTCGTATATACCAATGCCGAAGAGCACGATGCCTGCCAGAGGTTCTTTTACGAGATAGCATACGGCCAAATAGCTGCGGAATTTGTGGTCCAACTCACCGGCCATAAATACCAAGTAGCCAGGATTAAGGTCCGTATATACGTGATGTACGCCGGAGTCGTAGAGCGATAGCCCGTGAGGCGAAAGGTAGAGTACGTCGATTACGAATGCCGCCACGACGCACATCATGACGAAACTGCACACCCGGGCCGTGATTCCGCGGGCCCATTCGGAATTGTCTAGAGAAAACCTGTCAAAAAAGCTGGTACCACTTTCGTTCGCAGTTTCCGGAGGCCAGGGCAGGGCCGCCAGCGATAGCACTCCGCCAATGGGAAGCAAGAAAACAGCCGTAAATTTCGTGCAGAGGGCGAGACCCAGCGCCACTCCGCTAAGAAACAGTCTTGCCCAGCCCGGACGCCGTAGATACTCCCAAAGAACCCACAGAAACAACATCGCAAAAACGGCCAATCCCACATCAGTCTTCGCCAAAAAGGAATGCGCAATCATTGTGGGATCGAGTGCGTACAAAAAAAGCGCCCCAAGCGCCGCAACATCGCCGACGAGTTCGCGTCCAAACAAATACAACAGCAATCCACCCAATGCCGACACGAAGATGAATGGTAGTCGCGACCAGAAAAGAACCTTGTCTGCGCCGTTCTCTGTGATGATGCTGTTGCCGAAACGCCATTCCGGTTCCGGCTCCCCATTTCCCTGGAGCATTTGCGACGCTTCGACCGTGTTTGGCCAACGGATGCCGGAAAGTACCAGCGACAGCCCGGCCAGTTCCTGCAACAAAGGTGGTTGTTGCGCATTCAGGCGAAGGATGCCTGTCTGAACGTAAGAGAGCCCGGCCGGGATGAGCATGGGCTCATCGAATGTCGGGCTCTTCAGTCGGCTTGCCGAATAGCTTTGGAAAAGGAACGCAAGAATGAGAATAGGTGCGAGCATCCACGAGGCTGCGTTACGACCCGACTGCATGATGCATAGAATCCTAGCATCCAGTAGATTTCATTGAGCGTGATCCGCCGCGCCTCGACTCGTAAGGATTACTTGGTGTGCAAAATTGCGGTGCATTTACACGAATGGGTTTTGAGCCTGCGTTTATCTCTTTTTCTCTATACACTGACTCATGTGCGCACCGTGGCGCCGCATCTCGCGGCCTTGGTCGGGGCGGTCGATTCTGGCGGATTTCCAAGTTATTCGCGAAGTTGTCAGAGCCTTTTTACACCTATGGCCACGACGATCCACATGTAGACAGAGAGACGAATTCGTAAATTGCGGACCAATGGTTTTTCTCATGTGAACGGTTTACAAATTATCGTTATCTATATAGTATTTTTTTTTGGCGCTCTCGCAAGGAGGCGATAAAGCCGCGAGCGATCGAAATACAGCTTCGATCTGTGTCAATTGCACGTAGCGCGTCCAGAGCACGGCAGGGTCATTTGCGGTGAGGTTCGAGCGAAGCAGATTGGGCCTTGGGGTTCTCTTCCATCTCTCCTTCAAAGTACGTGCCCGTCAGATCGCAAAGCAGCACTTCGAATTCGGCTTGAAACAGATCGGCCCACTTCTGGCGCAGCCACTGAAAAAGTTCCTGCTTGTGTTCCAGGAGCTGGTCCAAACAGCGATACAAGCGGTCTTTCTCGGCCACAGCAAAATCCGTTCCCAGCAAGGTGTCCATGGCGGTCGTCACATACCAGTGCCGATTCACATGAAACTCGCTGCCCGGATGCAGCAGCCGGTTCACTACCAGGAGTTGCAACACTTTCTCCCAAGAGACGCTTTCACGCCCGCCGCGGAGACGACCGTCCCAAAACTCCTGCAAGCCCAGTTGCTGCCACAACTCGCACGCCAACCAGCAACTGCCGAAAAGGCGAGGACGTCGCAGCTCGAGGCCGCTCATTTTCACGTGCAGACTGTCGACCGCATCGGCGGGAATTTCGCGGTCGTCAGGAAACAAACTCAACTTCTCATAACCCTGCCGCTCTTCATCAAACACCGACAGCGTCTTCTGCCATGCCGCTCGTTGATGGTCGTTGATCTCACCGAGATAGAGAACCGTTCGCTGTCCGTCTTGTTGGAAGCAATGCGATGGTTCTCAACGATGCTGAAGTAGCGATGATCCTTGCCATCTTTTTTGCGATGGTTGCTGCACAAAAACATGACCTGCACAAACTGCCAGAACTCCAACGGCAAAGGGAAGAGACTTGGTTTCCACTCGACCGTATTTTTAGAGGCCGACGATGGAAACACACAAGTTAACCGCTAAAATCACGGCAAAAAGGCCGAAAATCGTCCGCAACTGCGAAAGTTCGGCTAGAAGCCTTGGGAATTGCCCCGGAACACCTCGAGGAATTGAACCGCGGCGTCATCACACCTATTAGACGGTAGACAAAGACAAGCACTGAGCATGCCCGTAACCTGATCCAGGAGGATGAGCATGCGATATCTATTCCTCCTCATGGCCCTGGCGAGCATGGGATGCGGTCACCGCAATGTCTACGAGTCCGGGCACCCTCAACCTGTGGATACCGATTCCGGTGAATACCGGGTCATCCAAACTCACGAAGGCGACTATGTCACATTTTATTGTCATGTCACTGCAGCCGGCACTGTTTGCAAACCCGTCCAGTAGGGTGGGAGATGCTGGATATAGTCGTCAATGTCGGCTCTTGGGCCACGTGGCGCAATTACTGTAAGAGCGTGTTGGGGGGCGGGCTCAGGTTTCTCAGTTGGTCATCGCCGTCGGCTGGGCAGTTTCCCGCGTGAAAACCTGCTTTTGCGTAGGAATTCTGGGCATCCCCTCGCAGCGATCCAGCCCATTTCGTGGCTTTCCCACCGCCTTTAGACCTAATTCCCGCTTCCAAAAACTTACGGATGGACCAGAAGACTTCGGCACAGAGGATGAAGGCGCGCCCGAACGGTGGTGGGTGACCAGGGACTCGAACCCTGAACTCGCAGATTAAGAGTCTGCTACTCTACCAGTTGAGTTAGTCACCCGCGAAAACAGCTTATCAGATAAAGGCAAAGCTCGAAAAGTTTGACACTGTCTTTGCCCGGTTTCTCTGCTTGGCTGACTATGCTCGTTATTAGTATCGGGTTCGACTACAGGATTCGACTACAAGAGGAAGAAATGATCGCTTTCTCAACACCATCCGGATTCTCAAGAGGAGAACGAGAAGTAAGCTGCTGCTTTTCTGCATTGCTGCGTTTTACAGTGTCCATTCGCTCCTGAAGAGCGGGGAAATTTTTCGGTAGCCAGTCCGTTTCGTTCGGCTGGGTCGGCCTTCTGGTTATCATAAGTTCCTCTCCGATCTAAGATTCTCGAGCATGACCACTTCGAGAAGCCAGCATAGCAGCCTTGCGGCCGCGAGCATATGCTCCTTTCCCGTATTTTGGGGTTCGGGGATTTCCTGTAGGAGTTGTCGTCGAGCCCGAAGCTGAAGCCTTCAGCTGGGAGAAGACATCAGGCACAGACTAGTGTGCTGTCTCGGATAATTCTTTACAGCGTCGCACCTTGTCCAGAATAACGTCTGCGGTCGCTTTCCAGACGAAGGGTTGGGGATCCCGATTCCATTTCGCCAACCAGTCATAGATGGCTTGCTCCAGTTC
>QHYS01000127.1 GCA_003223325.1 Acidobacteriota bacterium | reverse complement strand
GTCGTGCTGCAGGCGGGGACATCTCCGAAGCGACCGCTTTAGTTGTTGCTGGCGCTCGATCGAATCGTCGCGACGCCAGAGCTCTCTATTGGTCCGCACAGGTGTACCGTCGACTAGCCCAGAGCGCGATGGCAATACTGGCCCAGCTTTCCCCTGACTCCCCGAACCTTCTGAAACTGTACGCGCGAGCATATGAGCTGAAGGGCCAGCGCGATGCGGCCGCACAGGCGTATGAAAGAGCCGTTGCGCTGGACGATCAGGACGCCTCTACCCTGATCGAATATGCAAATTTCAGTTCCCGGGGTCAGGAGTTCGATAAAGCAGCATCACTTCTTGAAAGAGCGGTGGCTCTTACCCCATACGACATTCAGGCGCAGATTCTTCTTGGTCAAGCCTACTTAGAAAGCGGGCAGGATGAACGGGCCGTCGATTGTCTTAGCAGGATTCTCAAAGCCAATCCCCAGAACGAAGCCGTGCGTCTTGAGTTAGCGGATGCTCTGCATACGCTGAATCGGCTGCGCGAAGCCGTGTCCGTATTGCGATCTGCTCCTAACGATCCTGATGGCCGAATCTCGTACATGCTGGCGACCTGCTACGCCCGCCTCGGCAAAGCTGAAAACGCGCGCCGCATGATGCACTTATTTGAGCAGCGAAAAAAGCGCAGCAAGTAAAATCCTTCATCTGGCGCTACCGCACAAACCGCACGTCCAGAGTCACCGGAGACGCGACATCGCGGAGAGCCACTGTATCTCCGGAAGAGCTTACCTTTACTGGAGGAGTGGCACGCACCGATAAAATCGTACGATGCTCCGGGTTCCTCAGGTGCACGCGGATCTCTCGAGGTGCGCGGCGGGAAGGCGGTGCAACTCGGACCCGGACATTGCCGTCGGGTTCGGCATCCATGCGATAGCTTATAGTTCCAAATTCCGTCGGGGCCGATGTTACTGCCACGTGTTTGCCACGCTCCAGCCAGGCGCGCGGAATTCCTTCTCCAATCTGCAATACATCTCCATCTTCGCGGAGCAATAGCGTTCTGAGCAGCTGAAGTTGCTCTGTACATGAATAGAGGTGAGGCAGCGTGAGATGGTTCTCTCCTGTCTCAATCATCGTGACTTCCACGGGCGAATAGGTATCGCGAGTCATCCCGAAAGCCAGCATCGACCAGAAACCAAGCAATGTCTTGCGCACTTCACCACGCTTCAGCGCAGTCAAAAGATAGCCGTAGGTATAAGCGTGATCGACACCTTCTTCAAATTCCGCCAGTCCTGCAACGAGGCCCCCTCTCTTTTCGAAAGCGTCAACTAACCAATTCGTGCGCTCGTCGTCCCGAGACAGAAATCCGGTTGCTAGCAGAGGACTCAGGGTCAGGCCGTAATAGCCACCGCTTCTGTTTTTTTCCAACTTCAAGAGACGGTGCGTCTCTGGTTCCATGGGCAGCAGCATCTGGCCTTGATATTCAAAAGCCGCAGCTTCCATTGAATCTAGGATATCTTTACGGTACTTGGCCGCCTCGATAGCATACTTTTCTGCCAGAGGTGATCCAATCTCTTTCAATGCCTCGGCGGCATACTCCATTCCCAAGGCGCACCAGCTATCGCCGAGGTAGTTGAAAGCCGGGTCGGGATAGTCGTTGTAGGGCCGGAACTTGATCAAACCTCGCAACACGCCTTCTTTTGGAGCGGCCTCTCGCTGACGCTGCAACCACTCGACCTGATTGATGATATTGGGACTCACCTTCTGCAGCCATTGGCGATCGCCGGTGATCCTGTAATGCTCCGCCAGGCCGACCAGAAACGCACCTGGATCCGTCAGACCACAAGCCTGTGTGTAAAGCCCGTTGGCTTGCTGAAAGTGTATTTGAGTTTCAAGAACGCGCGCAGCGTAGTCATGTAGTCCATATTCATCCAAAACCATGGTGTGCAGTGACACGCTGTTGCCAAACATCTCCTCGTAGAACCCGGCCCCATCGTGTGGTTCCAAGTAGCCGTTGATGCTGTCGGTGTTCAGCATGGAATAGGCAAACCACGCCCGATAGGCTTCCATGAGTCGGGCATCTGGCAGATCGAAGCGGTTGACCGGAGCAAGCTTCTGCTCCCAAAACGCTCTCGTTTCCGAGAGCTTCGTCGCGAAGTCGTTGGTTGTGATCTTGACCGCCGTTTCCGGATTCGGATATTGGAGCCGGATGCACAGCGTGGTATCTCCTTTTCGGTTCGGAACGAGTCGCCAGGTATGGAGTTTGCCCCCTGGCGAGACGAGTGAAATCTGCTGAGGTGGTTTGCGCCCCAAGTGAGCACTGAGCCGCGCGTACGCAAAGAGAGGTTTTGCAACGCTGAACTCCTCGGACCAGCCAAAGATAGTCAGCTCATACTGCACCCCATCCAAGGTCGTGGTCAGGATGTCTATCGGAATGTATCCACCCGTTAATCGTCGTTTGAATGGACTTCCTTCCCGGCCAAGCGCAACAGGAGGATCTCCGATTTCAAACCAGGCGGTCGGAGCTTCCCACGGGCTTACATTCATTCGTCCGAGGTAATCGACTCCAATGTCCAGAGGATGCCAGGGCACACCCACCACCTCGCGAGGGTACTTCATCGGGGGATGGAACTTGACAATCTTTTCGAAGGTGGGATCGTCGTTATCTTCGTTCAGAACCGCCATAACGGGATCGACTTTCGGCTGGTGCAGCGCCCTCATTTCACCATCGCTGAGCCTCAGCTCTTCGCGTGGGGTCGTCGCGACTTGTAGCTCGAAGATTTGTCCACGCAATTTGCTGTCACCAGCGGTGCCGTGAACCGGCTGATCAGTGCCGGCGAACGGGTTATCGTCTGCCACGTAATACTTGCCTGCGGCGATG
>QHYS01000124.1:1802-45452 GCA_003223325.1 Acidobacteriota bacterium | reverse complement strand
CGTGTAAAATCCAACCGAATCGGCCGTAACCCCGCGTGTTACGGCCGTGGCCGTATTCTTGATCGACACCTGAGCATTCGGCACGGCCGCGCCCGACGCGTCTGTGACCGTGCCGGATAACGTCGTGCCCACGACTTGCGCATAGCTCCGCGTTTGCCAGAGCATCAGAAAAGCCACGGCCAAAATCAGAAACGCGCTGAGAACAGCGCCACTCCTTGTCTGAAAAGCGTTGGCTGGCATAAGACGACCTCCCCACAGGTCGGTGACTTACAGATTGCCTTAAACTAAGATTCCCGAGTACCGCCACATCCCTATCAGGCAAGAAACTATGATTTGAGGCGGGTAATATCCCTGATATAAACGAATGTCAAGGAAAAACGGAACCGCCCTGAGAAGGGACAGACCAAACTTGGGTAGACGATAACGCCTAGATCAAATTTTAAAAGGGTAGCGTTGAATTATCGAAACTGGATATTCAGTGGACCGCATACTCCAGGATGGCGGCATCCACATCGCCGTGCTGCGGGACCGCGACAAAATATCGGCTCAGCTCAGACACGAGGAGTCCCGGCTTCGCCGGTACCCCGATAGGAATTGTTCCCAGCGATTGATAATGATCCGGGTCACTTTGCTTATAAATATCAATCGCACCGGTGTTGGCCTCGATGTAGATGCGCTTCGTAGCTACGTCGAAGGTCATGTCATCGACCCCTTTGCTGATTGGCATAGTTGTGATTTCCTTTCCCGATGTCGAATCGAGCGCGACCATGACCTCACTGCGGCAACCCACAAATAGGCGGTGATTCGCTTCGTCAAACGCCATGCCGACTGGCACTTTGCAGAGGGCGAGGGGCCAATTTGTTAGAATCGTGTGCTTATTCCGGTCCAGCACCTCAATTCGGTTTTTCTCTCGATTTACAACGAAGAGCCTGGGCCCCGACTTTTCAAGGCGCATTTCCTCCAGCGTGCCACCATCAATTCGGATGTCCCCGACGTGTTCTTCTTTATTCGTGTCCAGGACAGAGATTATAGAGTAGTCCAGCTTCGCGTTCTCACCGCCCGTAATCACATAGAGGTAATACGTAGCTGGATCATAGAGGATACCGTCGGGTGCCGCGAGCGATCGAATGGCTTTGGCAAGCTCGTAGTTCTTCCCGTCAAAAATCTTAACCTCCCCATCGGGACCGTCGGTGACAAAGATCTTGTCCAAATCGCCGCGATAGAGAACTGCATGCGCTTTCTGAATCCCGGAAATGCTATGAATCAGCTTACCGGTTTTAAGGTCATATACTTCCACGGCCTTATGGTCGAGCGGAGTGACAAACAGGCGATTACCCTTCGCATCTACGCCAAAGGCATCGAAGCGTCCCGTGACGCCCGGCATCGAAATCGTCCGCACCAGCTCCAACGGTGAAGCCGACTGAGAGTTAACCCAGCCTGCTAAGGTGAGGACAAGAAGTATAGACAAGACAGCGTGGTTTCTCACGATAAGCTCCTTGATCTCCCATCAACTAAATTCAATGCAAGAGGGCTTTGACTTGGGGTATAACCGACTTGGTATTGCCGGTCCTGAACGTTCTCACACCCACCCACCTCCCCACGGGCCGATGAACCTTATCGCTGCACTGGTCCTTCCGATATCCAACACACGCACGGACCGGGCCAAACCCTATGATTTGAGGCGCGTAATATCCCCGATGGCAACGAATGTCAAGAAAAAAGGAACGCCCCGACGCCCCGAACTTAGACAGAATTCGGGGCACCAACTTGGTGCGCGATAACCCACACTATCGAAACTGAACTTGTCAAATCTAGATCGCTGATGGTATGTTCCGCGACATATTCAACGTAACCTCGCGGAGTGTCCTACGGTGAGCTATGAATCCCCGGCGGAGGATCTAAAACCTACCCTGAGATTCCTCCTAGCCATTCCTGTGCCGAAATCGAGTTGCCCAGGTCCAGCCTCCGTATGCCGCTTGAACGCTTCTTTTGTTGCCGTGTCATAACGCGGAAAGTCGGGACACTGGTGGCCAGCCGTATAAACTTCGACTTCGAGGCAAAAACACGAAGTATGAAAGCCACAGTCAATGCGGTCGCTGCCACAGGTGGCGTGGGATCAGGATTTCTCGAAGAGAGCCTTTCTCGAGCTGTCCGGGCGGGCGCGGACTTCATCGGCTGCGATGCCGGTTCCACAGACGCCGGTCCTTATTATCTCGGTTCCGGAAAAACAAAGGCTTCTTCTGAGGCGATCAGGCGCGATACGGAATTGATGATGCGGGAAGCCCTAGCGGCGGGTATCCCATTGCTTATTGGGACAGCTGGATTTGCTGGAGGGAAACCTCATCTGGAACGAATGCTCGGGATCGTTCGAGAATTGGCCAGCGTCAACAACTGGCATTTTAAGGTAGCGGCCATCAGCGGTGAGGTTGAAAAGGACCTTCTCAAGGCCTACCTTGCCGGACGCATCACGCCGCTCCGACCTGCGCGGCTACTGGACGAACAGACCATACGGGGAGCCGAAAGAAACATGAAGCTCCGAAATGAAATCGAGGAGATGATCAAGTGAAGAGAAGCGTCATTTTGCTATTGGCCTCTGGAATCTTGGTGTTGCTGTCAGCCTCGATTTTTGCACGGCAGCAAAAGACTTCCGCTCCGGGCAAGGCTTCGAGCGGAACACCGCTTAAGCTGGTGGGCAGATACGATTTCCCCCGTAACGTGATGGGGCGTTTTGACCACCTCCTTGTGGACCTCAAAGGGCAGCGATTGTTTACTACCCCTCAGGGAGCCAAAGCGGTTATGGTTTTCGATTTGAAGACCCGCGAGCTCATCCACACCATCCCGGGAATCGAGATTCCGCACCATCTGCTCTATCGGGAAGACCTAAACCGCCTTTACGTCACCGATGGTGGAGACGGAGGAGCGCTGAAGATTTTTGACGGGAAAACCTATGACTTGATCAAAAGTGTGCCTCTTCTTCCCGACGCAGACCCAAGTATCTATGATCCTACAACCAAGTTGCTTTACGTAGAGAATGGCGGTAAGGACGCGAAGATGGCTTATTCCACGATCAACGTTATTAACACGACGAGTGGCGAGAACCTTGGCTCACTAACGGTTGACAGCGAGGGCCTCGATGGCATGACCATTGAAGCATCCGGACCTAGATTGTATGAAACTGACGTGGCCAAGAATCGCATCGTGGTCATTGATCGCGTAGCTCGCAGAGTTATCACCACCTGGCCCATTACACTAGGGAAGACCGCGGTAACGTTGGCGCTAGATGAACCGCATCACCGTTTATTTGTGGGTTGCAGGAGCGGGCACATCGTCGTATTTGACACAGCCACGGGCAAAGAACTCCAGGCGCTTCCCATCAATCAAGGCGTCGATGATCTGGCCTTTGATGCAAAGACGAAGCGCCTTTACGCCGCCTGCCCTGCCGGAGATGGCTCGATCGACCTGTACAAACAACTAGACTCTGACCACTATGTATCCCTCGGCCAGGTCCCCAGCGGACCTGGGGCCCGGACTGCGGAGTTAGTGTCTACGCTCGGACGGTACTATGTGGCGGTGCCCCAACGTGATACTACGAACGCCCAAATTCTTGAGTACCAAATCCAATGAGGCCTGCTTATTTTGAAGGTAACAGCAGGCTGGGCTAAACGGGATATCGTTTCCCGTTATGAGGAGGACAAATTGGCGAGGCTATCGCGGCGCGACTTTGCGAAAAACACGTCCTTAGGTGCTCTGGGCGGCTTAACGGCAACCTCTTTCCCAGCTTTGGCTCGTCCCCAGGGGGAAGCGGGTATTCGGCCCGGTTCACCAAAACGAATGACCACCATACTACGAGAGATGCTTAGAAGCCCGGGCGTCATCGATTCCCCCGGTATTCACGACCCTCTCACGGCACGAATCGCTGAGTCGGTAGGCTTCCGTTGTGTCAATTTGTCCGGCCCTGGATTGGGCGTAGTTACCTGCGAGGTTGAAGCTGCCTTGAGCCTCGATGACCTGGCTCGAGCCACTAACAGGATCACGAACACAGTAAACATCCCCCTTTTGGTCGACGCCGGCGGTGGATTCGGCGAGCCCGCTCATGTTTTCCACACGGTTCGTGTGCTCGAGCACGCTGGGGCCGCCGGTCTTTGCGTCGATGATCAGGTTTGCCCGAAACGCTTCCACTATTATATGGACGCCAAAACAGAAACGATTGCGACCGAGGAGATGGTGGAAAAGATCCGCTACGCGGTTCAAGCGCGACGCGATCCAGATTTCGTTGTCGGTGCCTGCACTGCGTCCTTGCAGACTCACGGCTTCTCCGAATGCGTGCGCCGGTCCAATCTTTTCTTCCAGGCAGGGGCTGATTACGTCTTGCTATTCCCGAGGACCGTCGAAGAAACCAAGCGAATTCCGAAAGAGATCCAGGGCCCCCTCAACTTTGCCAACGCTGAGCACGGTATGCCCGAGAGGCCTAACTTCACCGCGGCCGAACTCAATGCCATGGGTTGGAAGATCCTGAATCATCCTTCCGGGATAACTCTCTTGTATTACAAGACGATTAAGGACGCGCTTTCGCGACTCAAGGAGAACGGCAGCTTGGGCATGGATCCGAGCGTCTATGCTCCCATCTATAAAGAGGTCTATCAAACGATCGGGCTTAACACCTACTATGTGATCGAGTATTGGACCAGTCGACTCGGTTCTCGCGGAGCTCCAGGCACCTACGATCCTGAATTCCAGCCCAAGTAGCGGAGAACCCAGTCCTGTCAGGAGAAACATGAGAAGAGTCCTTTTCACGCTTTGGGTAACTTTCGCTCTGTTCGGGATCTCAACATGTTGCCTGGCCGTTGGGGAACCGATGACTTTGATCCAGACGATTCCCTTACCCGATCTTCACGAGGGTGATTTCGATCATTTCGCGGTGGACCTCACGGGACACCGATTGTTCCTGGCGGTGGAGCAAGGAGTCGTTGAGGTCTTCGACCTGCGTACGAATAAACTCATCCATAGCATCACGGATCTCGATGAGCCTCATTCGCTGGTATACCGGGCCGACATCAAGAAGCTGTTTATAGTCGATGGCGGCGCTGGGGAACTCAAGCTCTACGATTCAGGTAGCTATCAGTCGACTGGATCAGTGAAGCTCCAAGTGGACTGTGATTCTATGGCCTACGACTCCGCGACGAAACACATGTATATCGTCAATGGGGGCCGGGCGGCCCATACGCCATACTCTTTCATTAGCGTTGTTGATACCACCGCTACCAAAAAAATGGCAGATATTAAGGTCGACACAAATCGCGTCGAGGCCCTCGTCCTCGAAAAACCAGGATCGCGACTCTTCGCCAGCTTGACCGGTCTAAACGCCATCGGTGTGTTTGACCGAAATACCCAAAAGCTGCTGACCACCTGGCCGGTGGTTCTGGAAGGCGAGCTGAATGTGACTTTGGCTTTTGATCAGCACCATCATCGCTTGTTCACGGTCACGGGAAAGCCGGCCAAATTGGTCGTCCTCGATTCCAACTCTGGCAAGATTGTGACCGCTGTCCCCACGATTGAGATGGTGGATGACATCATCTACGACTTGCGGAACAAGCGAATCTACGCTTCAGGGAATGAATTCGTGGACGTGTTTCAACAAGATGCTGCGGATCACTATACTCGAATCGGACACGTCTCCGGAGGCTTCCGCGCGAAGACTTCATTTCTCCTTTCTGAAACGAACCGTTTCTATCTAGCGGTTCCCCGCCACGGAGACAAGGTGGCGGAACTGCGAGTCTACAAAATCGTGCCGTAGACATTATTACCGTGTGCAGATCCGAACATCATCGTATGACCTCGAATGCTACAAGGTGCTTGCCTGCATGGGCCGCGGCAGGTTTGTGGCTCGCTTTTGTGCTTGGGATTTCATCTCCAATTCCCCTGAATGCGCAGGCGAGACCAGCGAAGTTTGAGGTTGATCCATCTTGGCCCAAACCGCTGCCTGACCGGTGGGTCACTGGGGCAGTTGGTGGCGTATGTGTGGATGCCCAAGATCACGTCTTCATCCTAAACCGGGGAGGTTTGACCGAGAACGAGCTGGACTCTGGACGCCAGGCGCCTCCCGTGATCGAATTTGAACCGCAAGGTAACGTGGTCAATTCATGGGGTAACCGCGGAATGCTTCCTGAGGCGCTTCACGGCTGCTTCGTAGACTACGAGAACAATCTTTGGATTTCGGGCAGCGGCAGCGGTTTCGTGCAGAAATACACGCACGACGGGAAAGGACTGCTACTGGAAATCGGCACGCCGGGCGTAGTGGACTCGTCCGACGGCACTCTTGGCGGCTTGCCCCTAAATGCGAGTCGCACCTATCTCTTCCGACCTTCGGCTATCGCGGTAGATTCGAGTAATGGTGACGTTTTTGTCGCCGATGGCGAAGAGCCTGGAAGCAATCATCGGGTGGTCGTATTTGATCGAAACGGGCACTTCTTGCGCCAATGGGCCCTATACGCTGAGCCCGAGAAGGCCGCAGCCGAGGCGTTCACGCAAGTCCCACACTGCGTGGCAATAAGCAACGACGGCTTGGTTTACGTGTGTGATCGGCGTGGCGATCGGATCCAGGTCTTCGACAAGGTGGGAAAGTTTCAAAAAAATGTCTCTATCCCATATGAGCAGCGAAGCCAACGCCAAAAGCTGGGGCCCGGGCACGCGACTCGCGTGTGGGGCACGGCTGACTGGATAGGCTTTTCCCCTGATCGAGCCCAGACGTTGATGTATGTCTTAAATGAAGATAACGAGCAGGTCGAAATTCTCGATCGCGCCAGCGGCAACGTCCTCTCGAAGTTCGGGCGGGCGGGCCATCAAGTCGGGGAATTCACCTTTGCGGAGATGCTGGCCGTCGATTCTAAGGGCAACATCTACGTCGCTGAGCTGGGTGCGGATGAGGCCGGCAATAGAGTTCAGAAATTTAAAGCGGCGGGCGACCAGTGAGGTTGGAATCGAGACATCTTAGGCACAGACTGCATCGAGACTAAAGTGAACTTGAAGATTGCGGCAATGATGGCTGTGGAGCTCGTGTTGGCTATTGCGTGTGGAGCGCTTCCGGCCACCTTGGACGCGCAGGTTGCCCCGCCCAAGTACGAGGTCGATCCGTTCTGGCCCAAGCCCTTGCCGAACGGGTGGGTAACCGGCTCGGTCGGCGGCGTTTGTACAGATAGCCGGGATCACGTTTTCGTTGTCAACCGCCAGAATCTGACCGATAACGAGCTCGATGCCGCCTTCCAGGCACCTGCCATCATTGAGTTTAATCCCGAAGGTAATGTCGTTAACACCTGGGGAGATCCCAAAGTGCTAGGCGCCGGCCGCCACGCTTGCTACGTGGATAGCGATAACAACGTGTGGCTTCCAAGCAATCAGGACGGAATCGTGCAGAAATTTTCTCACGATGGGAGCAAGCTCCTGCTGCAGATCGGGACCAAAGGTGTTGTCGATTCTTCCGATGGCACTGTCGGGGGAATCGCACTGAATTCAAGCCATACAGGATTCTTTCGACCTGGAGGAATCGCCGTCGACCCAACCAACGGCGACGTTTACGTTTCCGATGGCGAAGAACCTGGTAGTAACCACCGTTTAGTGGTCTTCGACCGCAACGGTCATTTCCTGCGGCAATGGGTTCTGAAGCGTACGAAGACTGAAGAGGAATCCGGCGCTGGCGACGAATTTATGCAAGTCCCACACTGCGTTTCAATAGGCAACGACGCCTTGGTATACGTGTGCGACCGGCGTGGGGATCGAGTTCAGGTGTTCGACAAAATGGGCAACTTCAAAAAGAACATCCTGGTTCCGTATGAAGAGATGAGCCGTTTGCGCATGAATTACGGCGAGCGAACCCAGCCTCCCGGACCTGGCTATCTGCCTCGTGCGTGGGGCACGTCCGGATGGATAGGCTTCTCTCCTGATCAGGGGCAGACGTTCATGTTTGTTCTAAATGAAGAAAACGAGCAGGTGGAAATTTTTGATCACGCCAGTGGGAAGCTCCTGTCGAGTTTTGGCCGGCCAGGACACCAGGCCGGTGAATTTTCTCATGGCCATACCATGGCGATCGACTCGAAAGGTAACATCTTCGTCGCCGAAGTAGGAGTAGGCAACGAGGCCGGACACCGAGTTCAGAAGTTTAGGATTGTCAGCAGCCGGTAAGGGCGATATCGGGAGAGCGACGGGACTTTGATCCGACGTGGGGGCCAGAGTTGTGAAGCGTATTCCTTGCTGTGGTATTTTTCCGCGTAATTTAATTTGTATCAATCGATCGCGACTGTGTGGGGAACCACTAAGTCGACGCTTTTTGCCTTAACAAACAGCGAAGGAAGAGTTCCGGTGGCACATGTGGAGGACCCTGAAATCAAAGTCAATATTGAGCATGTCGTCCGCAAAGAGGCCTTTGAGCAGATACGCCATGCGAACGAAAAAATGCGTCTGCAGGGGTCTCGGTCCGGACATTGAAGAGGAAAAAATGAAGAAAGTCGCGTTCGCTTTTGCCTTGGCTGTAATTTTCGCGCCGCAGTCCCCGGCTCAAGAGAAGGTGCCGCTTCGACTGCTGCAGACCATCTCCGTGCCCGGCGTAACCCGCAAGTGGGATCATTTCGGGGTAGATCTTAAGGGCCAGCGGCTCTTCGTCACCTCGGAGGAAGATCCAGCTGTTGAGGTTTTTGATCTCAAGACCAACAAGCACATCCGTGCCCTCACGGATTTCAAGGAACCTCACAATGTTCTGGTTTTTCCGGAGATGAACGAACTCTTTGTCGTAGATGGCGAGGCCTCTGAGATCAAGATACTCAAGTACGACTCCTACGCATTGACTGGCCGCGTCGCGTTGACCGTCGATGCGGATCCCGTGGCTTACGATCCTGCCAGCAAGTATCTGTATGTCGTCAACGGCGGCCGCGAAGCTCATACGCCCTATTGCCTGATCAGTATTGTGGATACCAAGATCGGTAAGAAGATCGCCGATATGAAACTCGATACCAATCGGCTCGAGTCCATGGCTATTGAAACTTCCGGATCGCGGCTGTTTGTCAACATGACCGGCGCAAATGAAATTGGTGTAGTGGATCGCAACAAGAGGGCAGTAGTGGCGACTTGGCCCATTACGGCAGGCGAGCAAAACGTTCCCATGCAATACGATGAGGCCCGGCGTCGTTTGTTCGTAGTTACACGCAAGCCATCCAAGCTGGTGGTCGTCAACACGGACACGGGCAAGGAAGTCACCAGTCTTTCCGTGGCCGAGTATGCCGACGATCTGGCCTACGATGCCGCTCATCATCGCCTCTATGTGGCTTGCGGAGGCTTACAGGGCTCGCCGGGCGCAATCAGCGTGGTAGAGCAGCGCGACGCCGATAATTACCAGGTCATCGCGACAATTCCGACAAAGCCGGGCGCTAAAACGGCCCGGTTGGTGCCCGAACTGAACCGATATTATGTAGGCGTTCCGGGAAACGCCCAGAACGCGCCGCAGATTCTAGCTTTTGAGGTGGTCCCCTGAAGGCTTTGTAGGCTGAGGAGACTCCAGATATCTCACTGGTCACTCGCCGACAAAGAGAAGAGGTCCCAAGGTTTGCAAGCCGGGAAACTGTAGGCGTAAGATGCCTTGCAGGCCTTAGACTGAAGCATTCTCGTAACCCACAACAATGGTGAATCAGCACGGATGCATCGCCGCTTTGGTTGGCGCCTTCATTTTGCTGGTGGGATGCCCAGCCATTGGCCAGAATGGGGAATCGTTCAAAGCACGTCTCTCAACGGTCCCAGTGGACGCGACCATGCTGTCTACCGTGGCCGGCTCAGGTTCGTTGAAGGCGGTCTTGGTAGGTAACAAGCTAACGATCGCAGGGACGTTTGAGGGAATGCGGTCACCTGCGATTCGCGCGAGCGTCCACATCGGACCGCAAAAGGGTATTCGGGGGCCCGCGGTCTACGATCTCACGGTCATCAAAGAGAGGGCCGGAAGCATCAGTGGGTCGGCCGATTTGACATCTTCAGAAGTCGAGGATCTCAGGAATGGCCGCCTCTACGTGCAAATTGACTCCGAACAAGCTTCCGAGGGGAACCTGTGGGGATGGGTGTTGCGTTAAAGAGGAGCTAACATGACCAGAACCAGAGCACGCCTGTTGATGGCCGTGGTCGCCGTGATTTTTGTTGGCGCGATGAGCGCTCGCGGACAACAACCGGCGAAGTCGGACTCCTATACTGCCGAACAGTCGAGCGCCGGTCGAGCGGCCTACCTGGCCAATTGCGCCATGTGCCACATGCCCGATCTCAAGGGCAGCAACGAGGCGCTCCCGCTGGCTGGACCGAATTTCCTGAGCGCGTGGCGTAGCCGCACAACGCGAGATTTGTTCGAGCGGATTTCAACGAGCATGCCGCCCGGCCAGGCGGGCTCGATCGGGGAACAGGGCGTGGTCGCCCTGGTTGCCTTCATCCTTCAGTCTAATGGCGCGACTGCGGGCAGCGAGCCGCTGACGGCAATAAGCGCGTTAGGAATCGGCGAAATCGCCAACGGCGAAATGCCTGCCGCCGCACAGCAGGAAGCTCCCACACAATTAGCCGCGCCGACAGCCCGTACCAGACAAGCTGGCCCGCCCGCAGGTCTCACATTCAGCCGCGAAGTGAAGGACTATGTCCCGGTTACCGACGAAATGCTGCGTCGCCCCGATGCCAACGACTGGCTGATGATCCGTGGTAACTATCAGGCATGGAATCACACATCCCTGACCCAGGTCACGCGCGAGAACGTGCACGATCTGCGCCTCGCCTGGGTGTGGGCGATGAATGAGGGCGGCGCGAACGAGCCTTCGCCTTTGGTGCATAACGGCATTATCTATGTGCCGAATACGAACAACATCGTTCAAGCGCTCGATGCCCGCACCGGCGACTTGATTTGGGAAAACCGCGTGAGTTCAGGAGGACAGCAGAGTGGCGGCACCGGTGCCATGCGGAACATCGCTATTTATCAGGACAAGGTGTTCGTCGCAACGACTAACGCACATCTCGCCGCACTCAACGCACGTACGGTGATCGATGGCAAGATTGTGCAGGGGCTCGGGGGCTGCGATCGCTATAAGGCTAAAGATAGCGAGCAGGGCTGCTTCATCACTGCGTTCGACCCCGCGAACGGAAAAGTGCTCTGGCGGTTCAACACGGAGGCGCGATCCGGCGAGCCCGGCGGTGATACCTGGGGCAATGTTCCCAACATGCTGCGGGTTGGCGCCGAGACTTGGATCACGGGAAGCTACGACCCAGAGTTGAACCTCACTTACTGGGGCGTGGCACAGGCCAAGCCATGGGTGCAGGCAAGCCGGGGAACCGGCGGGGCGGCAGCACTGTACTCGAGTGCGACACTAGCTTTGCGTCCAAATGATGGAACTCTCGCCTGGTATTTCCAGCATATTCCCGGTGAGTCGCTCGACCTCGACGAAGTCTATGAGCGAGTCTTAGTTGACATCGGCGATCGAAAAGTCGCCTTCACCATCGGCAAGGCTGGCATTCTGTGGAAGCTCGATAGGAAAACCGGCGAGTTCATAGACGCGAAGGAAACGATCTTTCAGAACGTCTTCACCTGGCTGGATCGGAAAAGGGGACTGCTTGCCTATCGGCCGGACATCATTGCATCCAAAACCGGTCAGTGGATTCCGTCGTGTCCTAGCACCGAGGGCGGGCACAACTGGCAGGCAATGAGCTACGACCCTGGAACCAAGGTGCTGATCATTCCTCTAAGCCAGAGCTGTATGGAGATGTCCGGACGCAAGGTCGAGTTCGTCGAAGGCTCCGGCGGCACCTCGGGCGACCGGCGTTTTTATGAGATGCCCGGTTCTGACGGCAATGTTGGCAAAGTCGCTGCGTTCGACGTGAAGACGATGAAAGAGGTTTGGACACATAATCAAAGGCCCGCGTTCTTGACGTCGGTATTGTCAACTGGCAGCGGCCTCGCGTTCGTCGGCGATCTGGATCGGAACTTCCGAGCCTTGGACGTAAATACAGGGGAGGTTCTCTGGCAGGTTCGACTCGGCACGTCCGTACAAGGCTTTCCGGTGTCGTTCAGTGTCGGAGGGAGACAATACATCGCCGTCACTACTGGCTTAGGCGGCGGGAGTCCGCGCAACGTTCCCCGGATGATAGAACCTGACGTGCACCATCCTCAGACTGGCAATGCGCTTTATGTCTTCGCATTGCCTGAAAAGAATACAAGCAAAGCGCCTACAATCTCGCGCAATCTAGCCACTCAGCCGGCTAACCACTAATTTAGCACCTGATTTGGCATAGAATCTCTGGGCATGGAACAGCGGCTGGTCCCGGTATTACTTTCTCTGGTGTCCGTTCTCACCGCCTCTGCTCAGAATCAAGAGAAACCCCATACGCTGAACCGTGCTCAGCGATCGTTTACCGTCGTAGAAGCCACTATCCCTGAGATGCAAGCAGCAATGCGGGCGGGGCAGGTCACGTCGCGAGAGTTGGTCCTACAGTATCTGACCCGAATCGCGCTCTATGAAGACAAGCTGCATGCGGTCATTACCGTGAATCCGAACGCACTGAAAGAGGCCGAGACGCTTGATCGGGAACGCGCCCGCGGCAGAATGCGTGGTCCGCTTCATGGAATTCCTATCGCGCTCAAAGACAACATCCAAACGACCAACATGCCCACAACGGGCGGAGCCCTCGCCTTCGATGGTTTCGTACCGCCTTACGAGGCGACGCTTACAACAAATCTTCGGCGCGCGGGAGCCGTGATTATTGCCAAGACGAGCATGACCGAATTGGCGAATTGGGTCGCAGGCGCACCCACGCCCATGCCTGGTAACTACAACGCCATTGCCGGATATGGGATGAATCCCTACGACCCGAGGCGTGATCCACGGGAAGCCAGCGATGGCCGCCCCGCGCTGGGGGCCGGGGGATCGAGCTCGGGTGTTGGCACAGCGGCGAATTTCTGGGCAGCCAATGTCGGGACGGAGACCTCTGGCTCGATTCTGAATCCGGCAAATCAAAATATGCTGGCAGCAATCAAGCCAACCGTGGGACGCATCAGCCGGCGCGGCGTCATCCCGATCACGGCTGATCAGGACACCCCTGGTCCTCTGGCCAAAACTGTGACGGATGCTGCGATCCTGCTGGGAGCCATGGAGGGTGCCGCGCCTGATCCAAATGATGCAGCCACGAGCGCCTGCAAACGTCCGCCCAATCATGACTACAGACCTTTTCTCAAAGCGAATGGCTTGCGGGGTGCACGCATCGGCATTCCACGAGCTTTCTACTACGACGAAGTGGTGCCGCCGGACACGCTCTTTCCGAGCGGGGGCCTCAAGCCGGAACAGAAAATAGTCATGGCCGAGGCAGTTGAGATTCTCAAGAAACTGGGAGCAAAGATCGTCGATCCGGCTGACATTGCGAGCATCATCTCACCGGACTCGCAGGCCAATCTGCTTTTGTGGAACTACTGCTCAGGTGATCAGAACGGCAAGGGAAAAGATGAGAATTGCTCGACGGTTTTCAAATACGGGATGAAACGCGATTTCAACAACTGGCTGCGAAGCCTGGGGCCAACCGCACCGGTAAAATCGCTCACCGATCTTCGTCAGTTCAATCTCGCTCACCAAGCCGCCGGCGCCATTAAGTACGGGCAGTCTCAGCTCGACATCTCAGATGAAATGGACGTGGACGCGGATCGCGCCCGATATGAAGCCGACCGTGCTAAGGACATTGTGTTGGCGGGTACCCACGGCATTGACGCGGCACTCAAGGAGAATCATCTGGATGCTTTGGTATTTCCCGGCGCGACTGGCGCGGCCATTGCAGCAAAACCAGGTTATCCCACCGTAATTGTTCCGTTCGGAAGGATTCCCAATGAGCCGACACCGCCCTTTCCCGACGGATTCGATGCCAAACCAGCACCCTTCGGGGTCAGCTTCACGGGAACGGCATGCAGCGAGCCGAGGCTAATTGAGCTTGCTTATGCTTTTGAGCATGCGACCAAACGCCGCATGGCTCCGCCTTCTTTCCCCTGACTCACAACTCACTCCTATTGGAGTCATCCGTTGGAGTGCCCTTTGGACCCTTCCGAAGGTATCTTATGTTGATTCCGGAACTAGACATCTGTTTACTATAGCTTGAATACAACAGGCTGCCGCCACCAGAAACGGAGTAAGTCGGGAATATTGAGTGCTCAGTCCATAGGTGCCTGGTCCGGTGGCTTGGTCTTCTTGAGCATCGTTCCGTACGCCATCAGGACGTACGAAGGCAAGATTCAACCCGTCCCAACTACTTGGTCGCTTTGGTCCCTCATCGGTCTCGCCGTGCTGCTTACCTACCGAAGCTCAGGCGCGGAAGCTAACGTTTGGCCAGCGATCTTCGGCTTCGCAAATCCGACCCTGATCACGATCCTGAGTGTCTGGAGAGGCAGCAAATGGAAGAAACCAAGACTCTTCGAACGTTTCTGTTTCTTGTTTGGCGTGGTGTCGCTGGCGATGTGGATGTTGATGCGGCGAGATCCCAATCTTGCGCAATACGCCTTATACGTTGCGATCGCCGCTGATATTTGTGCGGCCATCCCTACGATCATTTTTGTCTGGTCAGAGCCGGATCGCGACCGACCGCTCGCCTGGGTCATCTTCGCCATTGGTTACTTCCTGGCAGTATTTGCCATTCCACAAAACACTTTGGCGAACTGGATTGTGCCGCTATACATGACTCTAGTGGCGCTGCTTGTGGCTTTCCCTCTTGCTCTACACCGTCTCCGCCGCCGCGTGCCGCTGAAACACTGGGCCTGATCGCCCTCATACAGCAGAGGCAGGCGTGCCGCTAAGGTTCGGTTGAAGCGATGGCCTTCGGCCGCCTGCTTTTCGACTTTTGCCACACGTTCAGCGACTGATTCGAGCAACCCGCCCTAAGCGCCACGCATCTTTGCAGCAATCTGGAGGTGTCATGGGACCGTACCTCCTGGCCATGCTGTTTTTGGCCACCCCGCCTCAGCTTCTGTGTTCGTCGTTCGAGAGTAATGCCCGATTTCGATTGGACACGGATCGAGCGGCACAGCCGATAGAGGGTGTTATCCGTGAAATCCGATTTATCGGGCTCAAGCGTATTTTTTCCGAGGCCCTCCAACAGCACATAAATTCGCATGTGGGCGATCCAATCGACCAACGGGTGGTTGAGCGAGACGTACGCGCGCTCGCGAGTTTGGGCTGGTTCGATTCTGTCAGGGCCGAAGCTGTGCGCATGAAGGACTCGGCTGTCGTAGGCGGATACTCTGACCTACGCCTGGTGTTTGAAGTGGGAGAGCGGCCTTATCTTAGTCAAGTTGAGTTTCACGGCTCAGAACTTCTCTCCGGCGAACGCATCATGCGATTGTTAGCGCAAAGAAAGATCACGTTGAAAGTCTCCGCGCCGCTGGATCGCGTTGAGCTTTGGCGCGCTTCGCGCGTCATCAAGGGCGAGCTACAAGAGCTGGGGCATCCGCAAGCTGATGTGCGCGTACTCCTAGAGCAAGAATCGACGGCCACGGTCCAAGCTCGTTTTGAAATCCAGGACGGACCACGAGTCGCCATAACTGAGCTGACCTTTTCTGGCAACCAAGTTTTCCCTCAGAAAGTGCTACAGCGCCAAATGGCACACGTCGCACCGAAAGCCAGTTTTGCAAGCCTTCGCCACAAGGACATCTACACACAAGAGTGGCTGGACGAAGACCTGGATCGGGTAGCCGAATACTATCGTAATCACGGCTATCCGACAGCACGCATTGGCAAGCCCACCGTCGACACGGCTTATCATTTAGAACCGCGCTGGTTTCCCTTCCGACGTCGTCGCATGGTTTCTCAATTCCATATTTCCGTGCCTGTCAGCGAGGGGGTTTTCTACCAACTTGGCGCCGTCGAGGTCCACGATGAACCGGCCGCCGCGAGATTCCGTGAGCGCGCGGAAGCCCTGGTTGTACGTTCGGGAGTAAAACCGGGCACTTCTTACTCGCAGCAAAAGATCATGAGTTTGCGCGACAAGCTTTCCCACCTGCCATTATCTTTCTCGAGAGCCGACCCCCTTGCGCCGGGCGTTGCTGTTAGCCAGCAACTCGATCCCGCAAGCGGAACAGCCAGAGCCATTTTTTTGATTCGCCCACCCGATCTATACACTCTTCGTCGGCTGAACTTTTCAGGCGAGCGGCGATTCAGCGACAGTTACTATCGGCGGCACATTCCCCTTCGAGAAGGTGAGCCTGTAAGCTCGTTTAAACCCGAAGATGTCCATGTCCAATTTGACGATGCACACCGCAGCGTGGAGGTCTCCATCCGCGTCAGCGAAGTCGGCCAACAGAAGATCTCACTCATCGGCGGGTGGAACAATCTCGGCGGTACGATCGGTGCCGCATACACCATCTTCAATTTGCTCGGTGGCGAGGAACTGATCGATTCTCATATCGAGGGCGGCCCAGACAGCTTGCACCTGGCTGTGCGGATCGCTGAGGAAGGTATATTTGGCAGTCGGGTGTCAGCTTCACTTACAGTGTTTCAAGATGTGCTTCGTCCGCATCTCCCTGGGGTCTTAGGCAATCGGCGTTTCCTGAGCACGCGCAGTTCAGGATTCGGGGTTGGCTGGGGTTATCCGGTGGCTCCGAATGAAACTTTAATTACGAATTACGCGATCTCGCGTCAAAATACGCAATATGCGGTGGAATTGCCTCCGAGTCTAACCGGTTTGGCGAGTAACCAAACTGGATCGAGCACAGCGATTCATTCATTTGGCTTCGACTGGGCGGGTGAAAACAGCTCCCAACACTGGGACATAGGTCCGTCAGTTTCCGGCGGGCGGCTCGGTGGCGACGAAAATTTTGTACGTTCATCAGTGGAGTACGACCGTCTGGGGCGCGACCCCCTAACGAACGGACGAAATAGCTGGGCTTTCCGGAGCTACGCCGCCGCAGTTTCGAGTTTCCATGGCAACTTGTTGTTCCCGAATCGCTACTTCAGCGGAAACGAGCTGTTGCGAGGGTTTCGACAGGGAGAAATGGCTCCCTACGCTGTCGAAGATTTGACTGATACGTCTGGCAAAGAGAGCTTTCAAGCGATTCCCACCGGTGCAAATCTCATTGCTGCGATGAACGTAGAGTATCGCGTTCCGCTAGCGCCACGCACTCAGGTCGTAGGGTTCTATGACACTGGATCTGGCTGGTTGCTTCCGAATTGGCTGGGACCAGATCGCCCCGTCCTTCTCACCGGCACGAACGGAATTCTCCGCGCTTCGAGTGGCTTGGAATTACGCTGGCAAGTCCCCATGGTCGAACAGCCGTTACGGCTCGACCTTGCCGTGAATCCACTCCGACTGGCGAAATCGTTCCTGCTGCCGGACCGATCGCACTTCCGTGCGCCTGATCGCCTATTGGGATGGAGTTGGGCTCTCGGTCCTCTCTTCTGAGGGTCGTGTCCTAGGCGTACCCGGCCGTTGCTGAGAGGATTAAGGACGTGCTCTGTTCCACTCCGGGTGGACCGTCTGTACGAAGCAGCGACGCACCGAGAGGCTACTTCCTTTCATGGATGCCCGTCCGAGCACTGTACGCCCTCAAGGCTGGCGGAGGTCGGACTGTTAACCAACTCTAAAACTGGGTAGCGGCCGCCGCCAGGTTCCCACGCGCGTGATCACAATCTTCCCGCCGACAACCTTCACGGTGCGCCGGACCAAGATACAAGCCGCGATGCCGTTCAGGCCGTTGCGTACCTTGTGAGCCTCTTCGGCCGCGTCGCCGTCACACTCGAGAACGATGCTCTCGCCTTCCTGGAGCTGCGCGACGCGCTCGCCGAGGCTTCCCCATTTTGTCGTGCGTTTCACAGTGTTGTCTCCGCGTCAGGTCGCTTTATCTCACCCTCTTATCGCCTGGAGTTTCAAGCCTTGGAGCCAGCCTTCTCGTCTTCACGCAAGAACTGGTAACGTTCAATCTCGGCCACCACTCCTACACGGTGGGCCTGCTCGATTTCCGTCCGTCGCACGCGTCCCTGACAGCGGACGCGAACAGGCTCGGCTAGGGTTATTTCGTGTGGCATAACAAAGACCAACTCGATGGGCGAACCGTTCTCAAGTTCTGTCGGCAGGAAGAAGTAAACGCCTCGAGACGCGATGTCCTCGGACTCCGCTTGCGCTTCGCCGTTTCCCGATTGGTTCGTCCAGCGTACCGTCATCGGCAGCTTCATTCGGAAGCGTCGGGTTGCGCGACGTTCCATAACAACCACCCCCTGGGCCGGGAAGCTCTCTTTAGGTCATGCCAATTCGCACTGGCCAGTGGGAGGCTGGCCCGGCACCGAACGCCCTCGTTACCCGCGGGCGCTTGAAGAGGATGGTATGGAAAGCACAAGAAGGGCTCCTTGTCCAAGAGCAAACATGATGCGCCGCATTCTCGGCGGCGGTTGTGCACGAGATGTTTAAGAGCCAGAGTTAGGGTACCCTTCGAAGGGGCAGAATTTCTGCACAAATCATAAGTGGAGGCACGACAACGATGTTGAGTATTCGAAAGACCTTTCTGACAGGTCTGGCAGTTGTGGCGATCGGCGCGGTCTGGCATGGCCAAACAATCGCACAAGAAAATTCACCTTCCGGAGTTGTTACCGTCTTCGATCACGAGAAACTAAATGCATCGTTTACCAAAGCTGTCGGCAATGGGGGGCAGCGACCTCCTATGGAGCGACACCTCCAGCAAGGGGACCTACAGCGTGGATACGCACAGTCGGGAATCTGTGAAGGCTGCGTGCAAACCGGAGGGGTGTAGCCATAAAGGCTATACTGCTGTCGTGTATGTGGTGAGCGGGGCTGCGACCTTGGTCATCGGCGGAACGGCCAAAGCTACAGCCCCTGACAAGTTTGGCGGCCAACCCATCCAGGGTGGCGAGTCACATCGTATCGGCAAAGGGGATGTGTATATTGTTCCTCTCGACACCATTCATTGGTATAAGAACGTGGTAACACCGTTCCGCTATCTGGAGGTTCCTGTGCCCTAGAGCGCCTCTTCTTTTTTTTTCGCACTCGATAAATTGTAATTTCCGAATTTGGACGGCTGCAGGGCATTTTCTTCCGAAAGACGCGCTTCTCGGAGTTGGGCGTCAGGCTCCTTCTGATTTCGTGCGTCCCGCTCTGGCGGCTCTGGCGGCAAATCCGTTGTGTCGAGGGCAGGAGAAGCGTACGATGCGGCAAGCCACGGGTCTAAATCGGAAAGTCAGGTTAAAAGGCCCTGTGGCAGGATCGCTCAGGCTGGTAATAGGCGAAGCACACTTGGAGGTTTTATGCGCACAATGATAATCAGTCTCGCTTTCACTCTTGCGGCTGCGGTGGCGTTGGCGGAGCCGCCCGCGAGGCAACCGTCCCCGCAATCGTCTGACAAGCCAACTAAGACCTTTACCTCTGCTGCTGATGTCACCGCGCTTATTGCCAAAGCGAAAAGCGAGCGCAAGGAAGGCCAACCAACCGTCGCGGAACCCATGCTCGAACTGGGATCGTATGACGGGCATCTTGAATACCGCGCCTCGGTTGGCCCCGCTGCCGTCCATGAAAAAGAGGCAGAGATGTTCTACGTGATCGATGGATCAGCGACTTTGATGACCGGCGGCAAGCTCGTCAAGGAGACTCGAACCAATTCCACGAACCTCAGTGGCTCCGGGATTGAAGGCGGAACGTCGCGCTCCATCGCGAAAGGAGATTTCATTCTCGTTCCGGAAAACACGCCGCATTGGTTCAGCTCCATCAATGGTGTGCTCGTGCTGTTCTCAATGCATGTGCCGCGCCCATGATGTTATGCTCGATCAGTCGGCGCTTTGGAATCTGGCTGGCCTAGCAATCGCAGCAACCGTCGTGGTGGGGATCAGGCAAAGACTCGGCGTAGTGCGATACTCCGTAGCAATGTGGTTCCGTCGAACGAATCTTCCACCCCAGCAGAATTGTATGCGGCGGCGGCCCGGTGTATCTTACTCGCAAGCTAGACAGCCCAAGTAGGCCACGGCAATCCTTTCTTCTGGAGCTGACCATGGAATCCGATGGCAATCGGAAGGTGTCGCGGCGTGCGGTACTAGCGATGCCTCTCCTCGCGGCTGGGCTTCCCATCCTGGAGCAGCCGAGCCTATCTTCCGAAGTCAAGGGCGAAGTTCAGGGCGCGGCGTTGCGTCCCTTCCGCGTAAACGTTCCCGAGGCGACGATCAAACACATTCTCAGCCGTGTGCGCGACACGCGCTGGCCCGACCGGCTGGACGCTACGGACTGGCGCTATGGCGCGAACTGGGACTACATGAAGGCGTTGGCCCAATATTGGACCACGCGATATGACTGGCGTAAGGCGGAGGCGAGCCTGAACCGCTACCCTCAGTTCCTGGCTCGGGTGGGTGAGTTCGATATTCACTTCTATTACGTAAAAGGGAAGGGACCTAATCCGGTTCCCTTGGTCTTGACGCACGGCTGGCCGGGCTCGGTCTTGGAGTTCCTCGAAGCGATTGGGCCGTTGAGCGATCCCCAGCACTTCGGTGGCGCGCCCGGGGAATCGTTTGACATAGTCGTGCCCTCGGTCCCGGGCTTCGGCTTTTCGTCGAAGCCCAGTAAGCCCATCGGGGCGCCCACAACGGCGACTCTCTGGCACCGGCTTATGACCGAGGTGCTTGGGTATTCAAAATACGGCGCCCAGGGAGGAGACTTGGGAAGCGGCGTCACCGCGCAATTGGCCCGCCAATACCCGGACTCACTCCTTGGAGTTCACTTCAACGGCGGAGGAGGACCCGCGCCTCCGGAAGCGGAACAGACGGAGGAGGAACGCGCCTGGGTACGCACAGTGACCGCTTTTGTGGCGGCCGAAAGGGACTACTTCAATGAACATCAGCACAAGCCCCAGACCGTTGCGTTCGCGCTCACCGATAACCCGCTCGGCACCGCGGCCTGGATAACAGAAAAATTGAGGCTCTGGAGCGATTCGGGGGCCACGCTCGATCCCGTCTTCACGAAAGACCAGGTTCTTACCGATGTGATGATTTATCTGGCAACGGATACGATCGGGACTTCGGTGTGGTTTTACCGCGGAATGATTGACGACAAGACCAGCATAGGCGGCAGGGTTACTGTGCCGTCCGGTTTCGCGTCCTTCCCGCGCGAACTGCCGACGCTGAATGCTCCTCGAAGCGTGATCGAACGGAACTATAATCTGGTGCATTACTCAAAAATGCCACGTGGAGGACATTTCGCGTGCTGGGAGCAGCCGGAACTTTTTGTGGCGGACCTGCGGGATTTTTTCCGCAAACTGCGGACTTGAAGTGGATGAAGCTGTCATCGTTGTTGGATGTGGTCGTTGTTGGAGGTGTTATATGACGACGAAGAGCCTTGTTGCTGGTTTGACGGCCGTCGGGCTGGCGTTGGGTGCTACTGCGTGGGCGGCGAAACCTCCTCGCACGAGTGCAAAGGTTGACGAGACTGCTGTTAGCGACAGTACTCCTACGTTCTACAAGGATGTGCTGCCGATCGTTCAGGAGCATTGCCAGACTTGCCATAGGCCGGGTCAAATTGGGCCGTTTTCCCTCCTCGACTATCAGAGCGCTCGTCCCTGGGCCAGAGCCATCAAGAACGCAGTCGCCGCAAGAAAAATGCCGCCTTGGTTCGCCAATCCGGAATACGGTCATTTTGACAACGACCGTTCTTTGAATCAGGCGGAGATCGACACGATTGTGGCTTGGGTGAATAGCGGCGCGCCGGCGGGCGATCCGGCGAATGCGCCCCCATCGGTTCAATGGCCCGAAGGCGGTTGGAACATCCAGCCAGATGTGACGGTTGAGCTGCCGCCTTATCCGGTTCCTGCCACCGGGATAAAAGAATGGGAGCAACTGGCGGTTCCGGCTCCGTTCAAAGAGGATACGTGGGTCACATCGGTAGAGATTCGCCCGGGAGCGACGGCGGTGGTGCATCACCTGTGCTTTGATTTCGCGAAACACAAGCCCACGACTCCGTACAACGTATATGAGTGGGTCGAAGTCCCAAGAGATGACGACGGAGTTGCGAAGACTCATGTCGGAAGCACGCCGCCGAGAGAAGGCATCGTGGTCTCGCGGCCGGTAGGCAGCACCGTGGAGACGCGGCGCGAGGGCCGGCCATCGGTCCGCGGAGGCAATCAATTTTGTTACCTACCAGGGTTGCCGTTTGAAGATTACCGCCCGCTCCACGCTGGCGTATTTGTGCCTGCGGGATCGGACATCGTTGTGAGCGTTCATTACACGACGAACGGCGCCGCGGTCGTTGACAGCAGCAGGATTGGCTTCACGGTCGCAAAGGTACCTCCGCCGAAGATGTTCGTCTCCCAAGGCGGTGGCGAGGGCGACGCCGCGGTAAACACTGACTCAGCCCTGAATAATTCGATTTTGAGCCGGCAACAAGCCAATGAGAAACTGGCGATCCCGCCTTACGATGGCAACTATTCAGGTCCTCCGGCGGACATTACGTTCAAGAGGGACATCGAACTCGTGTGGCTCCGACCGCACGCGCACGTGCGGGGAAAGAGTGTCCGATACTCGCTGATTTATCCCGATGGCCGAGAAGAGATCGTCCTCGACGTTCCCCACTACGATTTCAATTGGCAGCTCACATACCGAACCTCGCTGAAGATACCGAAAGGTTCCCGGATGCACGTCCAGTTCATGTACGACAATTCGGCGAGCAATAAATACAACCCCGACCAAAGCAAGTGGGTGTTTTATGGCGGGCAGAGTTGGGAAGAGATGGGTACCCCTAACATGGGCTTCGTCACGGATCGAAAGGCGAATGAGCAAGAATTGACAGGGGAGCGCTTCTGACGAGATTTGCTTAATTCGCGTGGGGGTTCATTCGATGAAGACATTGTGGTCAGTCGCGCTGTTGATTGTTGTCTTCGTGACGAACGCGCGTGCCGAGAAGCAAGACGTCACCTTCCGCGCTGCCGATGGATTCACCCTGAAGGGCACGTTCTATTCGGCAGAGAGACCAGCGCCCGGAGTGCTTCTGTTGCATCAGTGTGATGGTGATCGTCACATCTACGATCAACTTGCGACCATGCTGAACAGCGCTCGCTATAACGTGCTGACATTCGATTTCCGTGGTTTCGGCGGAAGCCAGGCCGGAGAGTACACGGACTCTCCAGCACAGCGGCAAAAAATCATGGATCAGATGCCCAGCGACGTCGACGCAGCCTTGAGCTTCCTGACGTCCCAAAGCGTTGTCAACCCGAGAGCAATCGGCATCGTCGCGGGTAACTGCGCTGTGAATCAAGCCGTTCACGCCGCTCGGCGTCATCCAGAGATCAGAACGCTCGTCCTCTTGTCTGGTAGTACTGATCCGGAGGGTGAAGCTTATATCCAGGATTCACCCAAGGTTCCGATTCTCGGCGTAGCGAGCGACGAAGATCGCGGCGCCGCGGCAGCGACCAAGAAACTAGTCGCCCTGTCCACCAACAGTGACAGCCACCTCGAAATGTTCACCAATGCGGGACACGCGGCGTCGATCTTCGCGAAGCAGCCGGATCTCGAACCGGATATTGTGATCTGGTTCATATCCAATCTGCCGCTTGCAGGGTATGGCCTGCCACCGGCCATCAAGTAAGGGTGTCGTCGCTACTTTAATCAGACACTTGGGGGTCGTTAGCCGCAACCAAGATCTCTCCGACTATCCTTACGCGCCCCTACCGGGGGTGCCCTTCACTGTGACCACTTTTTTGGGATCAACCTTCGCATCGACCACGATGCCGAAGAACGGGGCCATCATCTCTTCCCAAGTCTGATCTCCGTAATACACGGGCCGGTTGGGATCGGGGTTGAACTTGTTGCTGGGCGAGTTATCAAAGTGGGCATCTACCAGCATCCGACTGCCCTTCGGAACCTTGATGTCCGTGTAGTAACCGAGCTGCCAATTAAAGTCGTAGTGAGGCACGTTGAGAATGATTTGCTGCTCGCCGCTCGGATACTCGAGACGGTAGGTCATGTCCTTCCCGCGCAGGTGCATATGCGGCATCATCCAGACCAGTTGCGCGTCCTCGTTAAACAGGATCTCGGCCGGAGGACTTGCCCAGTTCCCGTCGTTGGGCGGAATGCGAAAGACTTCGCTATCGGTACCCACCGCCGGCTGGGTGTTGTAAGAGATGAACCTGCGCTGGGGCGGTTCCTTTGCGATGGTAAAGCCCACTTCGGGTTCGTCGGTCATGGGCTTGCCGATGGCGGTGTAGTGCAACTGAAACACGATGTCGCTATTGGCGGGGATCAGCTTGGCCGCGTTAAACACGCGATAGTCGGCGGCCTGGAGACCGGGGACATAGCAGCCATCTAGTCCGCCGGGGTTCACGCTTCTGGCGCGGAGTTCTCGGTCGTCCACCGCGACTCCCGCCACTCCGGGGAGCTGCTGTCTTTCGCCCTTGGGCCTGGGCAGTTCACTCCCGCTTTCGTCGCGCTGTTTATCCACCCAGACTGGGACGCCATACTTTATATCCGGCGTGTGAGCGATGAAGCGGATGCAGATGTGATGCGTCACTTGAAGCGCGCTGGGTTTGATCTCGAGGGACGTAATCCAGGTATCCTCAGTTAAACCGCTCGGCATGACCACGTTGGTCCACTCCATGATACCCGTCGCCGGGACGTCATACCGCGGTCCTTTTACGATATAGTCGGGTTGGATCTGCCAGCCATCGGCTGGCCATGCCGCCGGGGGCGGCGCGTCTTTGGGATCGCCTTCTTTTGCTCCGCCGTCGGCCCACGCCACGATCGTGTCGATCTCGCTCTGCTTCAGGGCGCGATCGTTCGAAAAGTGGCCGTAGTTCGGATCGGCGAACCACGGGGGCATTTTCCTGCTCGTAATCGCCGCCTTCATTGCCTTTGCCCACGGTCGCGTACCCTGGTAGTCGAGAAACGACATCGGTGCAATCTGGCCGGGGCGATGACAGCCCTGACAGTTCTTCTGCAAGATCGGCAGCACGTCCTTGTTGAAGGTGATCGATTCGGGCGGAATAGTGGAGGAAGGGCCATCGGCGGCAAAGGCCCCGACAGCCGCCAGGAAAATCGCGACGACAAATCGAAGCATAGACGCTCCTTTCACTTCATACTCGCGCGTAACGAATTTCCGTCTTGGCTTCCCAGCTAGGTAGAGTTATACACCTGAGACCCTCCTGAGTGAACCAAATTTGCTCATATCGGTCATATCATCTTCCAGACCACCAGCTTGGTGCGCCGTAACGTACAAACGACTCTGCAGTCGCTTCAGCGAAAAAATTCGATCTTCGCTTCGCGGAACCACACGAAATTCATCGGTGCGACTGAAATCGGCCCGTTGATGCCGAAGATTGCGATCTGGAACTTGTCGCCCGGCTTGACAGCATCGGCCAGCACCACGCGATTGGGCATGTTGAAGCCTTGGACGGCGGCCGGGCTCGGGTAGCCGGCGCGGCGCGGCATCTGCCCATTGACCCACACTTCGGCGTAATCATCGACGTAAGCCGTCAACACCGCCGTGGCACCCGATGTGTCGAAGTTCCCGATTTTTGCTGGTATCGTCAGGCTCGTACGGTACCAGATGAAGGACACTTTGCCCCCGCCACGCCGGTCGGCCAGCCCCTTGGCGCTGATTGTCGGCCACGACGAGTCATCGAAGCCGGATTCGCCGGCGTGTGGCTGGATGTCGTACGACGTTTTATACCCGGGCATGGCATTTGCTATCGCTGGTCCTTCGACGATCCTCGCCTCCATCGTTCTCCACTGCGCGCCGAACACCGCTGATCCGTCCGGTGTCATCAGATCGACGACCTGCGCAGGTACGAGGGAAGGGGGCATCTGCGGCGCGGGCGGCGTGGGTGCCACGGCGGAAGTAGCTGTCGCTTGCCCGGCTGCAATCGTCGGCGTCATCATGGGGGCAGTGGCCAACGCGGCACACGTAACCAGCCGAATGAGATCTTGTTTGCGCATCTTTCCCCCTTTAGTTATCCAGGTTTCTCGTTTCGAATTCCTGCCACCGCGAGCATACTCCCAATCATTTGCTTGGGGCGGTTTTTTCACTTTTGATCCCGAGCTACTCGAGCGAAGAGGTTGCCAACAGTGGCACCCGCTGCCTGGTTAATTTGAGATTTACGACATTTAGATCATAATCTCGTAAAACCGAGACCCATACGAGGTCCCAATGAGGCTTCCTGCAGCCCAATCACTCTTGCACGGGATGGTAGCGTCTTACCTGGTTCTTGCCGGTTTGGCAGTCGGCATACCCCTTACACAGTCCGAAGCGCCTAAATTGCACGGGAACTGGTCGAGAAGGGCACCACTTCCCACCAAGCGCGGAGAAGTTGCGGTCGCGGAGTTGGGCCGGAAGATCTACGTGCTAGGTGGTACAGCCCTTGGCAAGTCGGCCTCGCAGCTCAATCAGGAATACGATCCCACGGAAGATCGCTGGCGCGACCGCGCTCCGATCCCTCATGCAGTGACGCATGCAGGTGCCGTCGGATTCAACGACAAGCTGTATGTGATCGGCGGTTTCACCAGAGATGTGCATGTCGGGGCACTCAATCTCGTTTTCGAATACGACCTCGCGACCGACAGTTGGCGGCAACTTGCGCCGCTCAGCAGCCCGCGCGGCTCGGTCGGCGTTGCCGTGGTTGGTGGCAAAATCCACGCGATAGGAGGGCGCGGACTTGACAAGGTAACTGTCGCTACCCATGAAGTCTACGACCCTTCGAGCGGGAAATGGAACGAGGCCGCGCCGCTCCCTACAGCCCGCGATCATATGGGAGTGATTGTCGTGGATGGGAAGATCCATGTCATTGGCGGGCGTACCGCTGACAGCAGCGACAACACGAATCTGCACGAAGTCTATGACTCGGCGGCCAATTCCTGGCAATCGGCGGCCGCGCTTCCGACGGCACGAAGCAGCGGAGCGGCGGTCCACTATCAGGGGCTGATCCTCTATGCGGGCGGCGAATGCAAACGTGGCGAAACTTTTTCTGAAACCGAAGCCTACGATCCAAAAACGAATCGGTGGCTGATGCTCGCACCGCTGCCCGCAGGGCGACACGGCTTTGGAGCAGCAGTAGTCGGGCAGTACGCCTATTTTGTGGGCGGCGCTGTGGGATGCGGCGGCGGTTCGCTGTCGGACGAATTGCTCGTCTTCAGGCAACCCTGATAAAATCCCCGCTGTAAATTCCATTAAACCCCGTGGAGGTATGTATGGCGCAGCGGAGCCGAGTTTACAGGTTTGTTAGGCGAGGAATCGGGATAGCCCCATTTCTGTCTTTGGTTCTTTTTTCGGTCCTGGCGATTGCGCACGCGCAACGCGCGGATCAATCTGCAGCGGGGGCCGCCGTCGCCATAGACGGCGATGACATCGGTGGCGTGGTCACAAGCTCCAATGGACCCGAAGCGGGCGTCTGGGTGATCGCTGAGACGCGCGACCTGCCGGTGAGGTACATCAAGATCGTCGTCACTGACGACCGGGGCCGCTACCTCATTCCTGAGCTACCGAAAGCGACTTACAGCGTTTGGGTCCGCGGCTACGGGCTAGTAGATAGTCCGAAAATGATGGCCGAACCAGGCCGGGAATTGAACCTCACCGCGACGCTGGCTCCCGACGAGGCCGCGGCAGCGCGGTACTATCCGGCGATTTACTGGTACTCGATGCTGAAAATTCCGTCGGCAGATCAATTCGGGGGCCAGAAGGCCGGCATCGCCGGCAAGATGACGCAAACCGAGTGGCTCAACGAGATGAAAAACAACGGCTGCGTAGGCTGCCATCAACTGGGCCAGCTCTCGACGCGAACAATTGAGCCCAGCCTTGGGCACTTCCCCTCTTCCGAAGAGGCTTGGATACGCCGAGTGCAATCGGGACAGGCGGCGCAATTTATGATGGGCCAGTTGTCCGGGATGGGTCCCCTTGCGGTCAAGAATTTGGCGGATTGGACTGACCGCGTGGCTAGAGGCGAATTGCCGCACGCTAAGCCGCAGCGGCCGCAAGGGGTCGAGCGCAATATCGTCGTGACACTGCGGGACTGGATGGACGAGAAGCATTACTTGCACGACCTGATTGCCAGCGACAAGCGGAATCCCACAGTCAACGCTTATGGCCCACTCTTTGGCTCGCCGGAATACAGCTCCGATTTCATCCCCATTCTAGATCCGGTCAAGAACACGGCCACCAAGTTCCATGCGCCGGTCCGCGATCCTGAGATGCCGCTCAGCCTAGGACCGGGTCACGTGGCGGCTCTAAAGCCACTGATGCCGTCGCCTTATTGGGGCGACGAGGCCATCTGGAACCAGAGAATTAACAATCACAATTCGATGATCGGCAGGGACGGCAGGTTGTGGCTGGCGGCTGCGGTGCGCGGGCCAGATAATCCCGATTTCTGCAAGGCGGGCTCAGATCTTCCATCGGCCAAGCTTTTTCCGCTGGAGAAAAATCTCCGAGAAATAGCCGTCTTTAACCCGAAGACCAGGGACTACGAGTTCATCGATACCTGCTTTGGCACGCATCATCTGCAGTTCGGCTTTGACGCGAACGACACGCTATGGACCAGCGGCGGCGGTCCTGTGGTGGGGTGGCTGAACACGAAGATGTGGGACGCTACCCACGATGCAGCCAAGTCACAGGGCTGGACGGCGCTGATCCTAGACACTAATGGAAACGGCAAGCGCGACGATTACGTCGAGCCCAACCAGCCGGTCGATCCTACCAAGGATAAGCGCATCGTGGCCGGCTTTTACGCGGTGATGCCAAGCCCGATAGACGGATCGGTCTGGGGCGCCGTCCGCGGAAATCCTGGCTCCGTGGTCAGGGTTGTGCCGGGCCCCCATCCACCGGAAACCACCCTGGCCGAGATCTACAACGTACCGCAGCCCGGCTTTGGCGTGCGCGGCGGTGATATCGACAAGAAAGGCGTCGTCTGGGTTTCACTGGCGAGTGGTCACCTCGGCAGTTTTGACCGTAGCAGATGCAAAAGTCCGCTCAACGGGCCCAAAGCCACCGGCGATCACTGCCCGGAAGGCTGGTCATTCTACAAATATCCGGGTCCCGGCTTCGAGGGCATAGGAGAAAACAGCGCGGAATCGAGCTACTATACATGGGTGGACCAGCACAACATCTTCGGCTTGGGTGAAGATGTGCCGATGTCCACCGGCAACCTCAACGACGGCCTGATCGCTTATGCGAATGGTCGCATGGTGGTGTTGCGCGTGCCCTATCCGTTGGGATTCTACGCCAAAGGATTCGATGGTCGCATCGACGACCCGAATGCCGGCTGGAAGGGGCGCGGATTGTGGGCGGCGAACGGCGATCGCGCGCCCTGGCTCATCGAGGGAGGCAAGGGGTCCAAGCCGCTCGCGGCGCACTTCCAATTCGTCAAGGACTTGGTACTTCTGAAACGCGATAATAGCAAACAATAATCTAATCCCCCTCAGCAGTCATTGGGGCGTCTAACTAACGGCGCCCCCTTTTTTTTCAGGGATTTCTTCCCAGTAAATCGAAACGCGCAGTTTGCACTGCAGACACTTGCAGTTGCAGTTCACACCGGGCGCGATGAAGCGCTACCATGCTTAGAGCCGTGAAAATACTGATCGCGTCAGATACATATCCTCCTGATGTGAATGGGGCGGCTTATTTCTCGTACCGCCTCGCGATGGTTTTGGCGAAGCGAGGTCACGAAGCTTCGGTCATTTGCCCTTCCCGAGGCGTTCGCGCCCAAAGCTTCCTGCGACAGGGCGTAAGAGTATTTGGGGTTCATTCGTTGCCGCTTCTTCTTTATCCCGAATTCCGCTTTTCGCCACCCCTTCTTGTCAAGAGATCGATTCGGAACTTTCTGCGGGCGAGCAGACCGGATGTTGTCCATATCCAAAACCACTTTTTGTTGAGCAACGCCGTTTTGGAGGTCGCACGAGAGTTCAGGATACCGGTAATGGGAACCAATCATATGGTGCCTGAGAACGTAGCGCATCATATACATTTGCCTCGCGAAGCTGAAGCGAAAGTGCGGATCTATCTTTGGAGTCGGTTCGTCCAAATTTACAAACAGCTACATTTTGTAACCGCTCCCACCGCGACGGCGGCCAAACACAGCCAAAGGCCGGGTTTGGGGAAGGAGATTATTCCAGTATCCTGCGGCATCGACCTTCGCCGCTTCAGTCCCGACATTAATTGTTCGAAGCGAATACAAAGCCATAGAATTCCCGGTCGCCTCATCTTGCTATACGTAGGGAGACTGGATAAGGAAAAACGAATTGACGTTATTCTCCGTGCTATGCCCAGCATCGTTGAGCGCGTCGACGCTCAACTGGTGGTGGCAGGGCCGGGTAAATTGCGCAATGATCTCGAGACCCTGGTTGCCAATCTAAGGTTGAAGGATCGCGTAACGTTCCTGGGACACCTGCCGGAGGAGGAGGTTCCCCGACTCTACCGCGCCGCTGATGTTTTCGTCATCGCGGGCGTCGCAGAATTGCAGAGCATCGCGACGATGGAAGCGATGGCTTCCGGCTTGCCGGTCATCGCCGCAAATGCAATGGCGCTGCCGGAATTAGTGCATCGTGGAGAAAATGGACTCTTGTTTCCAGAGGACGACGCGCAAGCCCTGGCTGCAGCCGCTGTCACAATTCTTTCCAACGAGCCACTGCGGAGGCAGATGGCAGAAAGAAGTCTGGAAATTATCAAGGTCCACGACATAAACAAGGTTGTCGCACAATATGAAATGCTCTATGCGCAAATGATCGCCAGCGAGCAAACTAAGCTAAGGAGTGATCTCCGGTCTCGTAGCTAATCCGCTCGCCCATGCAGCGGTGCTTGGACTTGGACCGTCCAGCACATCAAAAGAGTAATTTGAATACTTAATGACGAATGAATGGCTCGAAGCCGGCCCTTCCCAGTTCGCTTAGCGCGATTCGCGCCGACTTTTCGTCCCGGTATGGGCCTACGTGGACCAGGTAGTAGGCACCGTTGGAAGATGTAATGATAAACGCGGGGAAATTCTCTTGCCGAAGGCTTTCGGCCAGCTTGCCGGCGTTGGCCTCCTGTGTGAATGCCCCGACTTGCACAAAGAGTGCGCCGCCTGTAAGTGGAGACTTCCGCACTATAGTATCGGCCGCTGAAGCTTCAGGGGTTGAGGGTATGGCCGTGCTCGCAGATTCTGGAGATGCTTGCGTCGGTGCCCCTTCGGTCTTAGACTTCCTGGCGGATACATTGGCAGCGGGCGTGGTCGCCGGCGCGACGGCATGCGCTCCGCTTTCCCCGAACGTTCTCGCCAGCCAAATCTGCCACTCACCGACGTCGCGGAGCAAGAGTATTGCCATTATCATCGCCAGAACGGACACAACGATTGCCCTAAGGGGACGGCGGTTCTGCCCCTCAAAGTAGGGCTTGTTCGGCGACCAGAGCGCGTATCCGCAGGTTTCGGGACAGGAGATCTCGGAACGAGGGGAAGCGCCCGACCTAGGTTCGGCATCTGAGACTGTTCCGTTTGTCAGGGAGGCGAGAGCCGCAGTGTCCTTGCGATCGCCAAGTCGTGGAATTGATTCATTTAGTAAGCTTCGGATTTGTTCGTGGATACTCGCGGACAACTGAGTAAAGCGCAAGCCACCGGTCTTCTTCGCTTCGTCGATCCATATTAATTCGCCAACACCTTCGATTTGGTTGGAATTGACTGAGAACCGGAAAGGGAGTGGCCCGCTTGGTGTCATGGGAGCGACCGCGTGAAAGCCGAGGCCCCCCTCAGAAACATCCAGCAAAGTCGCGCCGTTGTTCGTCAGCCCGATATAGCCGAGTTGCCCTAGGGTTTTCCGCTCACTCAGACGACGTTCGTGCATGGCTACAGTGCCGCCTCAAACAGACTGATCGAACAGTCCTTGCATGTGGAGAGCTCACCTATCCTCTCCGCCTACCGCGGCTCGTTGCGTCGTGACGCACTTCCGCCACGCGCACCCCGTTTCCCCGGTCTTTAAGACTTGACAATATATAATGCATGCTTGGTACGAATCTACACCTCCTTTGACGACGGCGCGCTCGTAGGGTCTCCACATACTTCTCACGAGGATTCTTGCGCTGAGAAGCTACCTTTTTTGAATTTTGGCGCGCTACAGGCGTGAACCAGCGCGCTTTCATCAACACCCGGCCGTCGGTGCTATAATCCATCGCCTAAAGCTTGGAAAGGGAGTGAAGAACATGTTGCGGAAACTATTCCGATCCGTGTCGGCGCTAATCGTCGTTGTTGCGGGGATGTGCGTCGCACCCCAGGTCTCAGGGCAAATCTTTGTAGGAACGCCCGCGCCAGAACAGTTCTCCCGTCAAGGGCAGCCTTCGACGCAGAACGGCGAATGGCCGGGCAACATGGGCGATGTCAAAGGGACCAGGTACTCCCCGTTCGATCAGATCAACGCCTCTAACTTCAACAAGCTGGAAGTCGCCTGGCGATTCAAGACCGACAATTTCGGACCGTTTCCCGAATACAAATTAGAGGGAACGCCTCTGATGGTGAAGGGCGTCATCTATACGACCGCAGGAACGCGGCGATCGGTGATTGCACTCGACGCAAAAACAGGTGAGCTGATCTGGTCGCACAGCATGCGCGAAGGCAAGCGCGCCGCGGTCGCCCCACGCCAATTATCGGGCCGTGGTGTGTCGTACTGGACAGACGGCAAAGGCGACGATCGCGTTATTTACATTACGACCGGCTATCGCCTCGTGGAGCTCAATGCCAAGAACGGCGCACTGATCGACTCGTTCGGAACGTACGGCATTGTCGACCTGAAGGTCGGCGTGGTGAAGGGAGTTAACCAACAGATCGATTTGGAAACGGGCGAGATCGGTGTCCATTCGACGCCTACTGTGGCTCGCGACATGGTGATCGTGGGTTCCTCCATGAGAGAAGGCGCTACCGTAGAGACCCACAACAACACCAAAGGCTTGGTTCGCGCGTTCGATGTGCGGACGGGGAAAAAGATATGGCAGTTCAACGACATCCCTGGGCCGGGTGAATTCGGCAACGACACGTGGGAACAGAAATCCTGGGCGGAGAACGGCAATACGGGTGTGTGGAATCAGATCACTGTGGACGAAGATCTGGGCTTGGTCTATCTGCCGGTCGAGACGCCCACGTCGGACTATTATGGTGGCCACCGGCCAGGCAAGAATCTGTTTGCCGAAAGCGTGGTCTGTCTCGACTTGAAGACCGGCCAGCGGAAGTGGCATTACCAGCTAGTGCACCACCCCTTGTGGAACTTTGACATTTCGGCCGCGCCGATCCTGGCGGACATAAACGTCAATGGACGGGCAATTAAGGCGGTGGCGCAGCCGACCAAGCAGGGCTGGCTTTACGTTTTCGATCGCGTGACAGGTCAGCCGGTTTGGCCGATCGAAGAGCGGCCGGTTCCGCAATCCGACGTGCCGGGCGAAAAGACCTCACCGACGCAGCCGTACCCGCCAGACAGCCTGCGCTATGCGCGCAACTTCTTCAAAGTACCCGATGACCTGATCGACTTCACTCCAGCGCTTCGAGCCGAAGCTGTCGAGAGAGCCAAGCGGTTCCGCTGGGCCGACACACCGTTCAACCCGCCAATGCTCGGCGACGTCAAGGGAATGCTGGGTGCGATTACGGTCGGTACCGCGACGAACTGGCCCGGCGGCGGATTCGATCCCGAGACACACATCCTATACGCGCCAGCCGGCAATACGCCGGGCGTGAGATCGCTCATCGCCAGCCCGCAGGGATTTTCAGATATTCGCTACATCGCAGGGACCGCTGGGCGGCCCATCGTCGAAGTTTGGGGGCCTGGTGATTGTTGCGCCGCCGATTCCGGGTACCGCACGCGCGCAGACCTGCCCGCAGTGCCTGAAGCGTCCGCAACTTCTGGAGCGCATTCGCCTGCTGGCGACGCGGCCGCTGGTCCACCTCCTGATGAGGGCGGTGGCAGCCTCAATATCCAAGGGATACCCATCGTAAAACCGCCATATGGGATCCTCGCGGCGATCGATCTCGATCGCGGTCAGGTCCTGTTTCAGGTGCCGCATGGCGACACACCGGATAACATCCGCAACCATCCGGCGTTGAAAGGTCTGCACATTCCAAAGACGGGGCAGGCCGGCACTTCGGGCGTGGGATTGGTGATAACCAAGACTCTAGTTGTGATGGGCGATCCACAGATTACGACGACGCCGGAGCATCCGCGCGGCGCTATGCTGCGGGCTTACGACAAGAAGACCGGTCAGCAAGTTGGGGCGGTTTTGATGCCGGCCATCCAGAGCGGCACCCCAATGACCTACATGTTGGATGGCAAGCAATATATTGTGGTCGCCGTCAGTGGTGGCGCCTACTCAGGCGAGTATATAGCGTACAGTCTACCGAATTAGGAGGGAATTCGCCTTGCGGTCGGCGCGAGCCGCTGGAAGGATGTACAGTTGTGGCCACGCCGGCGAGCACACGCGTGATGAAAACAAAAATTGCAATTCTGGCCCTCATCCCTGCGGCAGCAGGAGTCGTTTTTTGCTCGTCAGCGCGCGCCAAACGACCGGTTCCTTCGCAACAAGCGCCGGCGACATCCTCGACGGAGTCGACGCAGTCGGTGTGGGATGGAATCTACACACCGGAGCAAGCCAACCGGGGAGAGACGCTCTACGCGCAGAGGTGTGCTCGCTGCCACGGACCGGACCTCGGTGGCGGTGAAATCGCACCAGCGCTCAATAGCGCTGAGTTCAAGTCGAACTGGTACGGCCTCTCGGTCGACGATTTGTTGGAACGGATCAAAGTTTCGATGCCACAAGACGACCCCGGAAGCTTAAGCCGTCAGCAGACCGCCGACATCCTGGCATTCGTCTTATCCAAAGACGGTTTTCCGGCGGGCAAAACCGAACTGGCGCGTGAGGCTGAGGTACTAAAGGCGATCCGCTTCGAGGAGAAAAAGCCACAAGCTGCTGGCGATGTGGAGACACCACGGTCGTTGGACGGGGCGGAAAGTCAGGCCGGCCACGGCGGGCGAATCGCAGTAGCCAACGAGCATGCGTCAAGCGTCCAGTTTTTTGATTTGGCGACCGGGGAACTCCTCAAAGACATTTCCACACTGAAGCGTCCTCACGAAATGGTTATTGATCGGGAGGCGGGCGTCGCGTACGTCAGCATTGCGTACAAAGATGGCCCCTGGGATCAGTACGAGAGCCCCGGAAATCAGATCCAAGTGATCGATGTGGAGAAAATGGAGATCACCAGCACCATCGATATTAGTCCGCACTGGGCGCCACACGGGTTAGCGCTCGATCAGAAGACCGGTCTTTTGTACGCCTCCTGTGAATCGAATGGGGGCGAAGTGATCGTCGTGGACATAAAGAAGATGAAGGTGATGGGTTCGGTGAGGGTCGGTGTGCCGCATCCGCATTCGATCGCCGTGGTTCCCTCGCTCAACAAGGCCTACACGGCGAATAAAGATGTACAACACATCTCCGTCGTCGATCTTAAGCAGATGAAGCTTCTGAAGGACATTCCAGCCGCCACAGGTACGGACGGCATTATCGCGACGCCCGACGGGAAATACGTTTTCGTCGGCAATTTTAATGGCACGCAGTTGCTGGTCGTAGACCCCACAAGAGACGAGGTAATTAAGACGATTCCTTTTGATCTGCCTCCGAGTACATTTGCGCTTTCCCCGGATGGTAGCAAGCTCTATATAACCTTCCACGATTTGGGCACCAGGGACGGCAAACAAGTATTAGACCAACCCGGCTTCGTGCAGGAGTTCGATGTGGCAACTTTGACGCCGGAGGCAAAGATGGAAGTGGGCCATTTCCCGCTCAACATGACGGTGACGCCGGACGCAAAGACTGCGATTGTAGACACTACGGCGGATGGCGCTATTGCGGTCGTCGATCTCACACAAATGAAAGTAATTCGCAGAATCAAGACAGATGAATGGCCCCACGGAGTTGTTGCGTTCTAAACGCGACACGCCTAGGTCTTAGACTGAGCCGAAAAGAGCCTCTCATTTCACTGGAGATACGGCCATTTATGGAGTCCTAAGACTTTCGTACTACCCCTTGTATCTCCGCTCCGTACCTAGGGTGTAGTCCGTACCGCCCGCGTCTCCCATTCAGAATGGCTTCGACTTACCATTAGACCCTGCAGCTCCTGCCCTTACGCTCAATTCGAAAACCATCGTCGTGTGAAGCGCACGGAAATCATCGGTTTCCGTCGATCAGTCCCGTTCTTTACGGGGGTTAGATGGCTGTCAAACAGATTGTCGGAGTAATTGCCCTTGTCTCTCTTGCTACGGTAGCCCATGCGCAAACCAACCGCGACGGCGACCGCACGCAAGGTCAAGTCAGTTTTGGCTTCGATGGACAGGACTACAGCACACGTCGAACGTCACGCGTCGGGTGGATCGCCGCCACGGTCCGGCTTCTTCCGCGATGGACGCTGGAAGCTGTGGCCACCGGCGGCGTTTATTTTGGCGAGCGTTTTGGTGGTGGCGCTTCGTACGTCACGTGGAAACCCGACGCCAAAACATATCTGACCGCCGGGGGAAGCCGAAATTCCGACACCAGCAGCACGGCAGAATGGTCGGCAAGCTTCGAGGCGGGGCGCACTCTGTACCAATCCGGTCGGAGTGGAATTCGTCGGAGTGCAATTCGCGCAGTAGAAACGGATTTCAATGTGACAGAAAGAGGCTATCACCTTTCACCGTCCATCAATATTTTGCTCGTCAATCCGACGGTGGTCGTTTACTTGCCACGAGACTGGGCGCTGACCCTCCGCGCCGGCGCGATCCGCACGACCGTTGCCGGAGCGAGCTCGTGGGCGCCCTCAGGCGGCGCCAAGCTGAACGTGACGCTGACGCGGCGACTCAGCGTCTCGCCAGCGGTCGCTTTCGACTCCGAGCTCTCTGACATTTTACAAATCAACAACGTTTCGTCGCGGGCATTCGGTGCCGGAGTGCACTTCTGGCTGACGAGAAGCACCAGCGCGGGCGCCTATTACTTTCGCGTCCAGTATGGCGCAAATCATCTAGCCGACGATTCCTACGGGGTATCTTACGCACTTCGCTTCTAACACCATCGGACCGATCATCGCCCGCGCAAGCTGGGTTTTCTTGTGGTATTACGCCGGGAGCACGATCAGCTATATGGCGCTGATGATCCTCGCGTGGCGTTACAGCAAGCGCCATGGTGAAGAGACGTGTGTCCGGGATCTGGCGCTGTCCCATCTTTCCCTGCCGCGAGTCACCATCATCGCTCCAGCCAAGAACGAGGAAGCGTGCATCCTTGGCGCTGCATACTCCTTCTTGGCGCTGAACTACCCGAACCTGGAAGTTTTGTTCGTGGACGATGAGAGTACCGATGCGACGTTTGAATCGCTTCAAAAAGCGTACCAGATCGAGCTCGACGACTCGCCGGTTGTGTCCAGGCTGCCGCACCGGCCAATTCTGAGCGTGTGGCGCAGTTCGAGCGACCCGCGGCTCGTCGTGGTCCGCAAGCTGAGTGCGGGCTTCAAGGGTGATGCATCCAACGCCGCTCTGGAAATCGCCTCCGGCGAATATGTGCTCGTGACGGATACCGATAGCCTGCCCGAAAAGCAGGCAGTGCGGCGGCTGATATCCGTCGTCCTGGCAGACCCCGCTACCGTTGCAGTCGGCGGCAATCTCCACGTGGTGAACGGCTGTGATGTTGCTGGCGGCCAGCTGCGGGCGATCCACTCCCCGCGCCATTATTTCGAAGTGGCACAGGTCATTGAATATGCTCGCGCCTTCTTTATGTCCAGGCTGGGATGGTCGTTCTTGAACATGACGACGAACATATCGGGCGCAATGGGATTGTTCAGGACCGACTTACTGCGAGCGGTCGGCGGTTACGCCAACGTACTGGCGGAAGACATGGATATGACTCTCAAGATCCACCGCTTTATCCTCGCCAACAATTTGCCCCACCGCATTCGCTTTGCTCCCGATGCAAAGGTCTGGACCGAGGTTCCCGCAAACTACCGGTACGTCGCTAGCCAGCGAGCACGCTGGCACAACAGCCTTTGCGACGTGTTATGGCGTTTCCGGTCAATGCTCTTCCGGCCGCAGTACGGGCGAATCGGGTTTGTCCTGCTGCCTTGGTTATGGATTTACGAATTATTTGCACCGCTTGTGGAGGCGATTGGCTGGATTACGGTCGGCCTGGCCGCAATCGTTGGCTGTCTGAACTGGAATCTGGCACCGGCGATCCTTGGCGGGGGCTATGCGTTAACCGTACTTCTCTCCGTCCTTTCGATTCGCCAGAGTGAGCGGCGCTATCCTCGATACACAGCGCAAGACCGGATGAGATTGATCTTTCAGTCAGCGCTGGAACTCTTTCCGTTCCGATTTATGCACGTCCTTTGGCGTCTGCGCGGGCAAGTCAATTATTTCCGAGGCGACCGGCGCTGGCAGCCAATACCTCGCGTCGGTTTTGAACAACAGGGAGCCGATTGAAAAATGCGCTTCCTCATCACCGGCGGCGCAGGCTTTATCGGTTCCCATCTCGCGCAACGGCTCGTCCGGCGAGGCTACCGCGTTAGTGTGCTCGATAACCTATCCACAGGGAGACTAGGGAACCTCGAGCCCTTGGTGGACGCCCGCCTAGTCGATTTCAATTGGGGGAGCATTCAGGATCGTTACACGGTCGAAAAGCTGGTAGGCGAGGCGGATTTCGTCGTGCACCTTGCCGCTTCGCTCGGCGTGAAGCTGATATTGGAACACCCTGTCGAATCTATCGAAACCAACGTTACTGGAACACAGATCGTGCTCGAGGCCGCAGCCAGGAACCGAACGCCTGTCCTGATCGCTTCTACCTCGGAAGTGTACGGTAAGAGCAACAAGGTTCCTTTCTGCGAAGATGACGACCTTGTTCTCGGCTCGACGCGAAAGAGCCGTTGGAGCTACGCCGCTTCGAAAATTCTAGATGAGTGTTTAGCGCTATCTTACTGGGAAGAGAAACAATTGCCGACGATTGTGGTGCGTTTCTTCAACACCGTAGGGCCTAGGCAGAATGCGCGGTACGGCATGGTGCTGCCCACGTTTGTTCAGCAGGCCCTCGCAGAAGTTCCCATCACGATTCACGGGGACGGGAAGCAATCGCGCTGTTTCTGCGACGTCCGAGATGCAGTGGAAGCGGTCACAAAGCTGATTGACGCCCGAGCTTTCGGCGAGATCTTCAACATCGGCGGCACGCAGGAGATCTCGATCGAAGACTTGGCGATGCTTGTCCGGCAGCGTGTCGGTAGCCGTTCCCAGATCTTGTACACACCGTACGACCAAGCATATGGGCGAGGGTACGAAGATATGCAGCGGCGCGTTCCCTCGGTCGAGAAGTTAGACGGGGTCACCGGATTCCGGCCGAAGATCGCGCTGCAAGAGATCATCGATCGCACCGCGGCCCATCTTCGTTCCACAATGATTGAAGTGGTCTGATACGTATGGGAATCCAGAGCCTACCACAACCCTGGCGGCTACGCGGTCCGCATTTCGATTCGCGTCAGATTTGCTATGCCGATTGGCGTCACATTTGGACAGGTTAAAGCCTCCTTGCGAGAGCGCAAGTATCACGCGCTAGAAACTCGTCAAAATTCTATCCAAGAGGCCACCGCCGAATCCGCCACGATTTTTAACAGCCGAGCCCAAAGGAAGTCTCATGCGATTCCATAGGACACAGACAAGAGGATGACGATGATTCGGGATTTTCATTGTCCTTTTCTCTCCTCTATCGGAATTGTCTTTGAGCCGTTCCGATGGACACTAAGACTTCGAAAAGGAGGCTTCTGGTGGAACGTTTGACGATTAAGACGAACACCGTTGGCGAACACGCTTGCGCCGGTTGCAATACTGCTATCACCCCTTCCGACCCTCGTTGGATCGGGGAGGGCCAACACATCTCTCACGAGACCTTTTTCTTCCACGATAACCGCTGCCTGGAACAACTGCTGAATCGGGAATACGCGGAATATCTCCACAGGAAGAAGCTCGATCTTCGTCAGGAGTTCCATCGCGCCAAGGTCGAAGGGCCTGCAGCAACATGAGCACATTGAAGCGGTCATTTCGTTTCTCCCGTGCCTCCTGCCGGCAGTCCCTGTCCGGCTACCCCAAGACAAACCATCGACCCTCTAGGAGGTTGCCATGACGTGCCAGTTATGTGGAGAGGAGATTACCGGGCCCTATGCCCGATTCAAGAAGTTCGGCTCTGACGAGTACATGACCTTCCACACAGACAACGACCCAAACGGTCGCACCTATTCCTGCTGGGAAATGTGGATGGAACGAAATTCCCCTTATCCGAAGCCCTCACAGACTCACTGATCACCCCTCAGCATCGAACAGGATTATCCGCCCTAGGCGCCACGCCGCCGATGGAGAAAAACAAACCGGGCGGAGCGTTACGTACACCGTCAATTAGCGGCCACCTTTTCTTTGGTGGCGATGCCTCCCACCAGGGGATCGCATTACGACAGTGCGACGGCGACGCTCGATGGTGCCGGTGGAATTACAGACGCCGATGATCGCTCTGTTCAAACGGAGCAAAGGTGACATTTCGCCGAATATCCGGGGCACGTACTCCTTCTCCATTCCTTCTTCTCCCCGGGAAAAGGTCGGTGCCAGCCTCGAAGTTGTGATTCGCCAAATAGGCTGGTTTTCTCAGCGACGGTCCGGCGTCGCCAAAGGGGTACACTTCTGTTCTGCGACCACGGACCGCCAATCCGTCGAGCCGACGTTTTCCATGGCATGCGTTACAGCATTCGAAAATTGTGCTTGGTTAGCTTTGACCGTAAGGGTTTCGGAGGTTCCATCTGGCAAGGTGACTTTCACCTCCCCTGGTCCCCGTGCCAACCAAACGAAAGGGCAACGATGAGTATGCATCCCCAGTTTGCTGCCTTTTTTCATCACCACTTCAATCACTCGTACGTCGATGTTCTCGAACTGCACCGTGCAGTTCTTCCCGCAAACTTGCAACAGGTCTTGTGCCCCCTCCCCCTTTTCCTGCCCTCCTACTATGGGCGCCCCAAGAATCATGAGGATGGTTGCTGCGACACACATTGCGAACAATCCTGCGCTTCTCATCTCCGCCTCCTCGTGGATTCGAAGGATGTGAGCCCGCAGGTGCACCTTCTACGCCATTTCCGTGGACGCGTCAAATGTGTATATGCCATGGACGTGAACCCGAGCTGCGACACGCGGCGCTTGGATCATGTGGCATTTTGGTTGATAACTCGACGACAGTGACCTCGCCCCCGGCGCCTGCGTTTGCACCATTGTGGCGTACGCAGGCGCGCGTGTGCCATGCCTCTCACGCAGCCGGGCGCGCGGCGATTTTGTGGACCGTTCCTGCAACAGAAATGCTCAACTCGTGCGATGAGCTTCAACACGTGAAGCGAGCGGAAATTTGAACCGATGGGCCAAGCAAGCACACGCTAGCACAATGCTCTGGACGATGCCCGCAATTCTACACGGGTTGCTCTGCCCGAAACTGAACGCTGTTGGCAGAGACAGCGTCTGAATACATGGCGTTTAAGCCGCGCGCGTTCGCGACAGTTTTCGGAGGGATGCTCCAGATGGTCGACGACAATACATCTATAGGCCTGGTCTCAGGCCCCAATTTGAGTCCGCATTGCTTCCTCACCGCCTCCAGGAACGTCGGTCCAAAGGAATCAGGTTGGGAACTTCGCTCTCAATTACTCACGCCTACGACTTTGCCGATGGACGTATTTCTTTCGGCGATTCCGATCATGAAATCAGCGACATCCGCACGCGAGATGGCGAAGCCGAAACGAGGCAGGTGGCCTTCCCTGACCCGGTACTTCCCCGTAGGAGGCCTATTTGTAAGTTCGGGTGGGCGCACGATGGTCCAGTCGAGTCCACTCTTCCGAAAAACGTCCTCCATTCCAGATGCATCGGCGACCGTATCGCCGAAGAACAACCGACCCAGAAAGTACGCCGGAGGGATGATGGAGTCCTTGAACAGGAATGCCACCGACTCGATCACCACGCGCCTGACTCCGACTTCTAACATGGCGCTCGTCAATGTGACTGCGAAGCGCCGTAGAAGGTCCCTTTCAGCTTTCGCTACAGGGTAGCGTGGCCCGAATCCAGATAGGACCGCGTCATGACCGTGAATTGCCTTTCCCATCTCGGCACTGTTGAGCAGGTCTCCTTGACTGACACCGATGCGGTCGCCGAAAGGTTTCAAGCGCTCCGGATTGCGGACGAGTGCCGTCACCCGATGACCATGCTCAATTGCCTGCCGAACAATTTCTAATCCCGTACCTCCCGTAGCTCCCAATACAATTAGTTTCATGGCTTCTCCCTCGCCAAGGCTCCGCATATTCCGCTAAATTCAAAAGGGAGAAGGGCACGTGCCATGCCAATGCGTTGTGAAGTGGTTTGTCCCAGAACAGCTTACCAAAAGGAGAGATAGAAAAAGCGGGGCAGCAATTTCAAGGCACTGTGCAAGAGCGCCGCTGCTGTTGTCTCGGCACTTTGCTAATTACCTGGCATTGCATTGCGCATGATCGCAACCTGGGAGGAATCGAGTAACACGCTCGTCGTCGCAGGGAATTCAGTAACTGTGTTTGTTGAGGAGGCGACGGCTATGGTAAGAATAACGGCGTCAGTGGCTTATGACTGCGACGGATCTGGCGGGCTGCTTTTACGTTACCCTACCAACCTGACCGCGACCCCTACGAGGCCATCTTCGATCGGATCCACACGCACTATCTGCCCTATGTATTTGGAATTAGGAGCAAAAAGACCCGAATGGCGTAGGAAGCTGATCGCGAGACGCATGCCCTCGCGGTAGGTGAGGAGCCCGCTCCTGAAATAAAGCCCGTCACGCGAAATATTCTGCGTGATACACAGGTCCCTAGCCTCACTTGCTGACTCCGCCGCTTGGCGAACTTGTATGGGCAGGGAAGATTCAACTCGACGAGAACGGCGGGGCACCCGAGGCAGCTTGCGCTCGGCGGGATCCCCGTCCTCAGGAGGGAAGGCAACACCCCAAAACCCTGGGACGGGCTCTGTGAACTCGAGTCTCACCATGGGCGGACACGGCTCGAATCCGGCAACACGACACACTGCCTGTACCTCGCTCCGAGGATTAACTAAGAGCAACTCCTGTCCCAACTTCACAGTTGCACCTAGAAGCAGGACACCACCGCGGGCGTAGACAACCAGAGAGCGTGCCATCTCGTGCAAAGGTTCAGGTTCCTGATCTGTCGAGCGGCTGTAAACAAACACCGGCAGCTCGAGACGTAGCCTCTGGTTCCCCTTCATCGGAACGCCATTCCGGTGTTTACGTTCCGAGTTGATTAGCCGTGGCGAGTCGGAACCGGCTTTCGCTGGAGGTCTTTCGACGGGTAGCGTATCCGCGAGGAACTCGGAGGCGCTTGTTGCCATGCCTTATTCTTGCGCTTGGTTCCAGCACCTGCCAATGGAACCGAGGTACTATCGTTACCCAGAGCGATCGTCAAATCATGATTTCCGTTAGGAAATCGCCCCAAGAGAAAATGGATGTCTGCGAGCGCAGATTTGCGTTCGCCTCAGCCCCTAATAATCGAGCACATGCCAGTATTCATGCGGCCTTGAGAGCTATACGTACGGGGAGTCTTTCCCAACTGAACAGAACAGGGATGGGTGTATGATCATGCAGTTCTTGAAGTCAAAAGGAGAT
>QHYS01000124.1:0-1619 GCA_003223325.1 Acidobacteriota bacterium | reverse complement strand
ACGAAATTCCTATGGTCCAATCCTCACAGCCTTATTGATTTCGATGTGAAGGATGACAAGGGCAATGTAGTGCATTGGGTTTGCGAAACGGCCAGTCCCGAGGCGCTCAAGCTTATCGGTTGGAGCAAGAGTTCCCTGGAGCCCGGAGACGTAATCACCGTCTACATGTACGTCGCCAAAAACGGCAACCCGGCCGGTCGCCTCAACAAGGTCGTGCTCACCGACGGCACTACATTACACGATACTCAGCTGGGCGGAGACACCGGGAACAAGAGCCGATACCGCCCCGAGGACTATTCGCAAGATAAGAACGGTAAGTAATTATAAGTAGGTGTGGTCGCTAAACCACAGTAACCGAAGTTCAGTATGCGACGTCCAGTAGGCAAAGACCAGCGAATCATTCCGGCGCGGCAGTATGGGCATCAGGAGCTTTCGCGCAGTTAGTCGGTGGTAAAACAGCCTGTGATCAGGTTGGCGAGCGGCAAAAGCGGGTGGAAATCACGCGCCCTTTGCTGCATAAAAAGGGAGGGTAGGTGAAATGCGGAATCCGGTGGCCACGGTAATCGTTGCTTTCTTGGCCGTATTGGCGTTTTCGCCGGCGGTGGTGGCCCAAAATCCTAAGGATCGGCCGCAACGGCAGGAGCAGCCTGGTTACGTCGCCGAGGGTGTTCCTAAGATGCCCAATCCGCCCGGCCCAGCTCCTAGGCATGATCTTACGGGCGCTTGGGTAGGGCCCCAAAATGTTTCACGCGCGCCGATGCCTCCGATGACGCCTGTGGGTGAGGCACGATTCAAGCAGAATAAGCCATACGTCCAAGCCGGACCTGGGGCCGCCGCTGCGGCCGACTCTGCGGGCCACATCGCCTCAAACGACCCCTTCATAACCTGTGATCCGCTAGGGTTTCCACGCGATCTTCTGAACCACGCGGTAAGCAGCCGGGGAGGAATGATCTTCCAGCCGGGGCAGAACCGCATGTTCATAATGTTTGAGCAGCAGCGCGTCTGGCGCGAAATCTGGATGGACGGCAGACAGCTTCCCTCAAACGTGGATGCGAAGGGAGCGCCTGATTCCAGGTATTATGGATATTCGGTCGGCCACTGGGACGGAGACAACACCTTCGTGATCGATACCACAGGCTTCGACGAGAGGGCTTGGCTCGATGAGAACGGCCATCCTCGTAGCAAGATGGCACACATCGAGGAGCGCTACACACGCCTGGACCAGTACAACATCCAGCTAACGGCCACACTTGACGATCCCAAGTTCTATACCAAGCCTTGGGTATTCCTGAAGGCGAATTACTACTGGATGAGAGATCAGGAGTTCGAAGAAACGTTCTGTATACCATCCGAAGGCATCGAGTATCGAGACACACTGGCCAGGCCGTCCGGTATCGGGGCCGAAGCCTCCAAATAATCCCGGGCCAACGCCAACGCTTGTTGTGCACAGTGCTGTAGTCAGAACAACGTTCGAGGTCATCAATGAGGCTGCCGCACTACCGCCTCAAATCGGCTGAAAAAGCGTTCTTCTTGAACGCGGTATTATGAGCACACGGCCGTCCCTTGAGCCTCCATCAGGCGGGCCTCTTTTTGAGCCGTGTGCAACCAGTCTGCACCCA
>QHYS01000126.1 GCA_003223325.1 Acidobacteriota bacterium | reverse complement strand
GCCACGCCTGTGGCGCCCGCAGCAGGCGGTGCGGTGGAAGACCAGCGGCGGAGTACGGCTGGGGTTGTGGGCGCAGCAGCCGAACTTAGAGCTGGCCCGACCGTTCCGAATCCCGGTCTGCGGACGGTTTTCCACGTGAAATTCGTGCAGCAGGATGCCGCCTACATCGATGCGGGACGAAACGAGGGGATAGCCGAAGGGATGAAGCTGGTGGTGGTGAATGCAGGCCCCGATGGAGCGGCGCCAGCCAGCGCGTCCCCGGCTGCGATGGTCGCCGAACTGACAGTGGTGGGCATCGCCGAGACCTCCGCGGTCACCGAGATCCATGTGCTCGAGCGCGATGTGGTGGTCGGAGACTTGGCCTATCTTTCCGATAGCGATCTGCAGGCGCTGGTGCAACAGCACTCGCTCAGTTCCACGCGGAAGTATCCGGCGGTGATCAGCTTTACCGAAGGGGATGACGCACTCGATGAAGAGGCCCGGGTGCAGGATGTTCCGCGGCCGCCGCTGCCCTCGGTGAACCGCATGCAAGGACGGCTGGGCTTCGATTACTTCGGCACGCACAGCCTGGATGCTTCGCAGGCCAATGGCAGAGATTTGGGGGTGGTACTGCGTGCGGACTTCACCCGCATCGGGGGGAGCTACTGGAACTTTCAGGGATACTATCGCGGGACCATCAACTCGACCTCGGCGGCCTCCCAGACGACGCTGCAGCAATTGATCAACCGCACCTATCATTTGGGGCTGATCTACGACAATCCCACTGGGGCCTGGGTGGCTGGGTTCGGCCGGCTGTATCTGCCGTGGGCCAACAGCCTGGACACCATCGACGGGGGATATTTGGGACGCCGCCTGCATTCTGGGGTGATCACGGGGATTTTTGCAGGCTCCACGCCCGACCCGACCTCCTGGAACTACAGTCCCAACCGGCAAATTGGCGGGGGATTTGTGAACTTCAGCGGGGGGAGCTTTGAGGCGTTTCACTATTCGAGCACCAGCGGGGCGGGGATCAACTTGCTGAGTGGGGCGGTCAATCGGCCCTTTCTCTTCTTTGAAAATTCGCTTTCCTACCGGCGCAATTTTTCCCTCTACAGCGCGTTGCAGACCGATAGCCCTGCGGGAAACGCCGCGGTGGCGGCTCCCGGGGCGGGGATCGGCAGCAGCTTTTTCACCATGCGCTGGAGCCCGGTGCAGCGCGTGCAACTGGACTTCAACCACACCTACTTCCGGAATATACCGACGTTCGATGCGACCCTGGTAGGGACGGGTCTGCTCGATAAGTATCTGTTTCAAGGCTTCAGCGGCGGAGTGCGCGTGGACCTGGTGAAGGCGATTGCCATTTATACCGAGCTGGGGCGCAGCAACCGCACCGGGGATAGCCGCATGGCGCTCAACACGATGTACGGGGTGACTTTTGGGCGGGTTCCTTGGCTGGACCTGCGCGCCGACCTGCACTATTCGCACTTCGACAGTTCGTTTGGCTCGGGCTCTTATCGGGCCGCCAGCCTGTCGCGAAATCTAAACGAGCGGCTGCGTTTGGAGATATTGGCCGGGGACCAGGGCTTCACCTCCACCCTGGCGGGGAATCAGAGCGCACGATTCGTGACGGCCACGGTGGAGAATGATGTGGGCTCTTCTCTATTCACGCAGGGAGGCTTCACCTTCTACCGAGGTCAGCAACAGAACTATAACCAGTGGATGTTGATGTTGGGATATCGATTCGACTCGAAGTGGAAGCGCAAATGAAGAGAGCAGGGGCCACGAGGTTGGGGTGGGGAGGGCGAGGATTGCTGGCCGTGCTGCTGGGGGCGGGGATGTGCTGCGCTGCGGCGGGTGGCGCAGGGAATTCCTTTCAAGAACTGCTGGACCGCGCCAGCAGCAATGTTGCTGCGTTTCTGGATACCATCTCCGAGGTCAATTGCACCGAACGCCTGACCCAGGAGAGGATCGCGGAGAACGGCAAAACCATGGAGAAACGCGAGTCTGCCTTTGACTATCTGGTGTTGTTGTCCAATACGGGCGGGGAATTGAATTTGGTGGAATCGCGTGTGGCGGCGGATGCGAACAAAGAGGTTCACGAGAAAGCGCCGCTTTTGGTGAGCAACGGATTCTCCATGCTGCTGCTGGTGTTTCATCCGTATTACGCGGGCAGTTTCCAATTCCGCCCGGGGAAGCCAGAAAGCGCTACCGGAGGGGCTCTGAGCGAAGTGCATTTCCAGCATATACCCGGGACGCGATCGCCGGCGGCCCTGGCGGTGCGCGGACGCGAGTATCCTCTGGAGATTTCCGGCACGGCTTGGATCGACCCGAGCAGTGGAGTGATCGAGAAGATTGCCGCTCAGATCGGTACAGAAATGGAAGACGTGGGACTGCGCACGATGCACTGTGAGATCGAATATGCGCCGGTTTCCTTTCGGAGCGTCCCGGGCACCTACTGGCTACCGGCGCACACCACGGTGGAGGTGGAATCGCGCCATCAGCACTGGCGCAACACGCACGTGTTTTCGGCCTATAAGCGCTTCTCCGTAAATACGACGGAGCAGGTGTCGCAGCCCAGCGCTTCTCAGTAAAGAATACCCAGGAGCAGGTGTTACAGCCATGAGCATCAATCTGACTCTGCCCACGACGCCAACGAGAGTAGGGTCTTTAGCGGATCCCGATCGCATGCATCGCGTGCGGCTGCGGCTGGCCTACCTGGTGGCTGCAGCGGGCACGATGGCGATGCTGGTGTACGGATTGAGTTACTATTGGTCGTCTGCGGCGCAGCGTGCGCTTTCGCCCAAACATGATTATCTGAAACCGAGCGGAGCCATCGGCTTGCGCTTGGGGCTGTTCGGAGTGCTGCTGTTTTTGTTTATCTATCTCTACCCGCTGCGTAAGAAATGGGCCTGGCTGGGGCGGCAGGGAAGCTCCAAGCGCTGGCTGGACTTCCACGTTTTACTCGGATTGGTAGCGCCGGTGGTCGTCACCTTTCACTCCTCGTTCAAGTTCAGCGGGATCGCCGGAGTGGCCTACGGGATCATGATCGTGGTGGCCCTGAGTGGCGTAGTGGGGCGCTACATCTACGCGCAGATACCGCGGAGCCTGAATTCCGCGGAATTGTCGCTTCAGGAGGCTCAGGAACAGAGTCTGCGGACGGCCACGCAGTTGAAGAACACGGGGATTCTGTCGTCGCGGGATATTGACGGATTGCTGCGGCTGCCGGACATGAAACGAGTACAGTCGATTTCGCTGCTGGGGGTTTTGGGGAGGATGCTGCTGTTTGATGTGGGATTTCCGCTGCGGATCTGGCGGCTGCGCCAAAAGATGCTGTGGTCCGAGCGCCGCTTGTGGTCGCTGGTAGGGTTGGGGCGAGGGGAAAACGCGGTTCTGGAACGGGCCATCAGCATGGCGCGCGAGCAAACGCTGCTGGCGAAAAAGATCCTCTTCCTGTCGAAATCCCACCGCATGCTGCATCTCTGGCACATCATCCACCGGCCGTTCAGTTACTCTTTTGCGGTACTGGCATCGATTCACGTGATCCTGATGCTCATGCTGGGCTACTACTGAGGCTACCGGATATGAAAACCATGGTTCTGTGGGTGCTTTTGGCCAGCCTCCTGGTCGGCTGTAAGAACCATGGGGAGCCTGCGGCATCGGAAACCCAAGGGCCGGAGGCTAGCATCCGAACCGCCATTCAGGCCCACTTGGCCCATCAGGGATCGCTGAACCTGCAAGCCTTCGACACTGATGTGAAACAAGTGAACCTGCAAGGCGACCATGCTACGGCCCAGGTGGAGTTCCGCGCGAAAGGTGGCCCGGGCGCCATGCAATTGACCTACTCATTGGAAAAGCGCGAGGGCGCTTGGTCGGTGATCGAAAGCGATCCGGTCGGCAGTAACTTCTCCCATCCGGGTCTCAACCCGGGCCAAACCTCCCAGACCCCTGGGGTCTCGGGGCCGAGCCACTCGCTGGCGGATACCTTGAGGAGTTTTCAGATCGGTCCGGCTCCCGCTCCGTCACTCCCTCCCGGCCACCCTCCCGTTGGCGGGATTAATGCGGTCGTCGCACCGGCAGGACGCTAGCGTTTAACCCCTCCTCTAACAGAGGCCTGCCCCGCCGCCGTCCTTCGAGAGCGTGCGTCCGGGCCCAAGTCAGAACCCCGGCTCAGGACTAAACGGAGACGTTCAGGTTGATGGTCCTACAGGTTCGCTAGTTCCAGCTCGACAGCGAGGATGATGAAGAACTTCTCACCATCACTGAAAGAGCCAGCGCCGGTGCATGGAGCGTATCGAGAAGATAGCAGTAGACTCGCTCGATTGCGATCGAGTTCGCTCCGATCTGCGACACGAGGTAGAGTCCGGTGATTCCTTCCTGCTTTTATAAAACCTGGAGCGAACGCGACCGCGGATTTTCGAGTGAACCTAATCCAAGCTAAAATGAACGTGTACCAATGACTGCGGCGAAATCATCCACTGGGTTATGCTTCGTGTAGCAGGCTTTTGCCGTCGGTCGCAACCGTTTTGGATCTCCCCTCTAGGATGAGCGAGCGGATGGCTACGCCCTCAAACGCGCCCAAGCACGATCTCGGCTCGCTGCGCATCGACGACGCGCAGCGCACACGCAGCAACTGGGGAAAGCGCTTGGCCTGGCTCGTCGGCGGATTGATCTTGCTGGCGGGTTTTTCGGGCGCGATTTTCGTCTTCTGGGGGAGAAACCCGGAAGTGGAAGTTGCCGTGGCTCAAAAGCCGCCCGTCGGAGGGCGCGAAGCGTTGTTGAACGCGAGTGGATACGTTACCCCGCGCCGGCGCGCTACGATTGCGGCGAAGATCACTGGATTGGTGACCGGCGTGTACTTCGACGAGGGCACCCATGTGCGAGAGAGGCAACTGCTAGCCACGCTGGATGATTCGGACGCGCGCCGAGCATTGGACTCTGCAAAAAGTGGCCGCGATTCTACAAGAGCTGCCATTCAGGACTATGAGGTGCAGCTTCGCAACGCACGCATCGTGCTGAGCCGAGCGGAGCAATTGACGCAGGCTGGCATCCAGACGCAGGAGCAACTAGACACTGCACGCACTGCCGTCGATAGTTTGCAGGCCAAAATCGATCTCGTTAAAACGCAGACGACCGCCGCAGAAGCCCGCGTCCAGGAAGCGCAACAGGCCGTAGACAACTGTACGATTCGCGCGCCGTTCGACGGCATCGTCGTGTCCAAGGATGCGCAAATTGGCGAGATGGTATCGCCTATCTCCGCGGGCGGCGGGTTCACGCGCACGGGAATCGCCACGATCGTGGACATGAACTCGAATGAGATTGAAGTGGACGTCAACGAGGCTTATATCGCGCGTGTCGTTCCGGGGCAGGCCGTGACCGCCGTGTTGGATGCGTATCCCGATTGGCAAATACCCAGCCAGGTGCGCACGGTGATTCCTTCCGCCGATCGTCAGAAAGCCACGGTTAAGGTGCGGATTTCCTTCGTCAAATTGGACCCGCGAATTCTTCCTGACATGGGCGTCAAGGTGACATTTCTCAGCGAGCATAAGACGAAGAGCCCCGGCGACTCCGCGGTTGGAGTCTTGGTCCCAGAGAGCGCCGTTCGGGAAGATGGCGGCAAGAAAATCGTGTTCCTGGTGAAGGGCAATCACGCTGAGCGCCGCGCCGTCACCGTGGGAAACGCCAGGGGCGCAAATATCGTCAAGGGCCCGCCGGACATCCGAGACGGGCAAAGCGTCGAGGTCCGAAAATAGGGAGGAATAATGGTCCGAGTGGATGGCAGCGGAGGCTCAAACAGCCTGATCGGAGTGCGCGGCCTGGACAAGACATACCACCGCGGCGGGGGAGAGATTCGCGTTCTGCAAGGATTGAACCTGGACGTGGACAAGAGTGACTTCGTAGCGTTTATGGGTCCCAGCGGCTCCGGAAAGACCACCCTGCTGAACCTACTCGGCGGGTTGGACGTGCCCACGCGCGGCAACATCACTGTTGCCGGTGACGAGATCACCCACATGTCGGGCCACAAGCTCACGGAGTGGCGCGCGCGCCACGTCGGCTTCGTCTTTCAGATGTACAACCTGATTCCCGTGCTGACCGCTTTCCAGAATGTGGAGCTTCCACTCTTGCTGACGAAGCTCTCCAAGGCGCAGCGCCGGAACCACGTGGAGACGGCACTGGGTGTCGTCGGTTTGGCGGATCGGATGAGCCACTACCCTCGGCAGTTGTCGGGCGGGCAGGAGCAACGCGTGGCCATTGCGCGCGCTATTGTGGCCGATCCCACTTTTCTGCTATGTGACGAACCCACCGGCGACCTGGATCGCCAGAGTGCGGACGAAATCATGGCTCTTATTGAACGGTTGGTGAGGGAGTACGGCAAGACCGTGTTGATGGTGACGCACGACCCGGTGGTAGCCCGCCGGGCGGGTACGACGCTTCATCTGGAGAAGGGAGTGCTGGTTGAGTCCGCGGAGCCGGAGCGAGTCGCGGCGGGAGGGCGTCATGAAATTTAGGCGGCTGATTTTCGCCAATCTCTTTCGCAAGAAGATCCGTTTGCTTCTTACAATCGGCTCGTTTGCCGTGGCGCTGTTCCTTTTCTCCTTTCTTGCGGTCGTGCGCGACGCTTTCAGCCGCGGCGCGGATATTGCCAGCGCCGATCGCTTGTTCGTCATCAACCGCACCTCCATCATCAACCCGATTCCCCTCTCTTATCGGGACAAAATGCTGCGTATCCCCGGCGTCAAAATGGTTACCCACGATAACTGGTTCGGTGGTGTCTACCAGGACGAAAAGAACTTCTTCCCCCAGTTCGTCGTCGATCCTGAAAATCAGCGCCAGGTTTTCCCGGAGCTGATCGTTTCAGACGAGGAATGGGCGAACTTCCTGAAGGACCGCCAAGGCGCCATCGTAGGCGTTCGCACGGCGGAGCGGTTCGGCTGGAAAATTGGCGACCGCATTCCGTTAAAGGCCACCATTTGGGGCGCTGGCAATTGGGAATTCAACATCGACGGCTTCTACCACGGTAAGCGCCCTCAAGACGATGAGACGCAATTCTGGATGCAGTGGGATTTTTTCCAGGAACACGTGCCCGACGCCCTTAAAGGCCAGGTAGGCTGGTACATCGTCCGCGTCGATTCACCCGACGATGCCGTGCGCGTCGCCAAGAATATCGACGCAGAATTCGCTAATTCTCCCTTCGAGACCAAAACCGAGACAGAATCGGCCTTCGCCGCCAGTTGGGTCAAGCAATTCGGCAACATCCGCTTTTTGATCCTTAGCATCGGAACGGTTGTGTTCTTCACCCTTCTATTGGTCACGGGAAACACCATGGCTATTTCCGTGCGCGAACGGACCGCGGAGCTGGCGGTTTTCAAGGCCATCGGCTATTCGGACCGCAAGGTCCTCTTTTTTGTGCTGGCAGAGTCTCTCGCGATTGCGATCGTGGGTGGGCTTCTGGGCCTGCTGCTTGCTGGCCTGGCTATTCCCGTTCTTGCGAACGCTCTCAACGGGATGTTGCCTCAGCTGGTCTTGGCGCCATCGGTTTTCGCTCTGGGCTTCATGACCGCTTTGGCCGTCGGTTTGGCCAGCGGCCTCTTGCCCGGTTTGGGAGCGATGCGCCTGCAAATTGTGAACGCTCTCCGGAGAATCTAAAGATGGCGGGAATCGCAGCCAAACTCCTTTTTGGATTGATTTTCACTTTCGCTGCGGCCTTTGTGCTGTTGATCCTCGCGGGCCTGCTGGCGGCCTTTCTGGCGCCTTTCCTTGGCTCTGTTCCCATTTCCTACAACCTTCGAAGCATAAAAGCGCGGTGGACTTCGGCGATTGTTGCCGTGCTCGGCATCGCTGGAACGGTGGGCGTGTTTGTGGCCATGCTGTCGCTGGCGAATGGTTTCAAGGCCACGTTGGTGGCCTCTGGCTCTCCCGGCAACGCGCTGATCATGCGCGCCGGTTCTCCCACCGAAATGATGGGCGGTGTGAGTCTCGATTCGGTGAGGGTGGTTCAGGACGCGCCAGGCGTAGCACGGGACGCCTCGGGACCTTTGGTGACGCAGGAGGTCGTTGGCGTCATGCCGTTTCCGCTGATTTCGACGGGCACGGACGCGAACGTGCAGGTCCGTGGCGTTTCCTCGAACGTGCTCCGCATCCGTACCTTCGCGAAAATCACGGACGGGCGAATGTTTCAGCCTGGCCTGTCCGAAATCGTGGTCGGCAGAAATGCGTCCAAAACGTACGCTGGGCTAACCCTCGGCAATACCATCCAGTTCGGGGGCGGACATTGGCAGGTGGTCGGAATCTTTGACGCCGGAGGCTCCGCCTTCGATTCCGAGATCTGGTGCGACGCCAAAATCCTCAACGAAATCCTGAAACGGCCGGACAATATCTTTCAGTCCATCACCGTTCGCCTTGCCTCTCCGCAGGCTTTCCAGCAATTCAAGGACTCTGTGACTTCCGATCCGCGCATGAACGTGGACGTCACGCGGGAGATCGACTATTACGCTAAACAATCGACCACTATGACGCGGCTCATCACCGTGCTCGGCGGCCTGGTCGCCGCGATTATGGCCATTGGCGCTGTCTTTGGCGCGCTCAATACCATGTACTCTGCGATCGCGGAACGCGGTCGCGAGATCGCGACGATGCGTGCGGTCGGGTATAGCAGTTGGAATGTGATCTTGTCTTTCCTCTTTGAGGCTTTATTGATTTCGTTTGTTGGCGGAATCTTGGGATGCGTTGCTGTACTTCCGCTGAACGGATTGACCACCAACACCATGAATTTTCAAACCTTCGCCAACGTCGCGTTCGCGTTTAAGATCACTTTCGATCTTCTGCTTCTGGGAGTTGTGTTTGCGTTGGTGATGGGCGTGCTCGGCGGGTTGCTACCGGCGATTCGCGCGGCCACTCGCCCCGTAGCTGTGGCGCTTCGGGAGCTTTAGGAGTTGGTAAGGCCCTAAATTTGAGCTGAGCAAGTCGGTGCTGCTGACTGAAGACACAATGATGCCTGGTGCCGTCGCGCTGAGGGCACATCGCCATTTGATGGGCCATCGCGCCAGGAGGATATCGGAATACGGGACATAGCATGGGACGGATTCCAGAGCGCGACACGGTCAATTCGGCCGATCTGCCTCACCCCAGATTTTGGGCGGCTCTCCGGGTAGCGGCTTGGTATCTTCATCTTCCCGTTCTTTGGCCTCGCTGGGTGGAGGCAGGAACACCATCTCTTTCTTCACTTTGCCTTTCCCCCTAAGCCTTTGTTCGAGCGGCTTCCAACATTCTGAGCAGATATCGTATTCCTTGCCCTCAATTTCCTTCTGCAAACAGTCCTTTGCTTCGCCACAAAGATCGTAAGTAATCATCGCTTCACCTTTCAAGTACTGCCTTCTGAGAAGGCACGCTTCCGCAGTAAGACGCTCATTGAGTTCGAAAGGTCATTCTCCGTCGGAATACGTCAAAAGCGGAAGGAGCACCAGTAAAACACCAAATTGCGATCACCGGATCGCAGATAGCGCATCCCAATGACGAGGTCGGAGCGAACGGAATAATGGGGTTGCCGTAGAGATGGTGCAGCACATCCCACCCGGTGTGAAACAGCCAACCGATGCCGATGAAGTTATACGATCGAAGTCCTCGATATGCAAAGTATGTGACGATTGCCGTAAATGCGAATTCCCATTTCCCGAATCCGCCACTGAGGTATGCCGCGCCTGCACCAGCGATCATGATTGCGTTGAAGTTTCGTCGGTTTGGCTCTCGGAAGAACGAGCACGCGGCAATATACAAAATGGCGACCAGCACCGGCCCCACCAAATCCATGGTCTGGATAGCGGGTCTCACATGGAATTGCATTCGTTTCCCTTTCCTGCCCACGTGCTTGGCAGGTCTACCATCTGTTCCTGGTCCTGGACGTACGCAGCGCCCATGGTGCCATCCGACAACGAAGCTGAGGAGATCGATGAAACGGGCGGCGGAGGTCCTTGATTAATTGTGCTTCCGGCGGAGCAGCACGAGCATACCAGTATCGCTGCTCCGACGGTAAGCGTAAATGCTGTGCTGGCTAATAGGGGCAATCACGTGTTTCACCGCGGGTCCGCTCGTGCGTACAACCCTCGCGGCTGCCAGGCGGTAACGCGGGACCAGTTTCCTCAACCAATTTGGCCGACCGTTAACGACGGGCGAACCTATCGTCATGATTGTTGCGCAGCCGCATCCAGGTCGCTTGGGGACATTGGGCTCTCCAGAGGGAGTCTTGACATCGACAGGTTCATATCGAAAACTCAATCTGCCCGAAGGGTGGTCAGGAGTGTGTCGGGTCGCAAGCCGAGGCCCGAGGGATCCTTCGAGCCCCCCAATGAGCGCTAAGCCCGCAGAGGGCCGGCGCCACAGGAAGAACAAACCATGCGAGCGAGCCGCGCAAAAGTGACAAGCAACGGGCGAATCAACCCCGAGACGTTCCGATTCTTCCGCGACCTCAGCCGCAACAACGCCAAGCAATGGATGGACGAAAATCGTGAGCGTTATCAAAGTGCCATCGTTCAGCCGTTTCGCGGGCTCCTTGAGGAACTGACTCCGGCTGTGCGGAAGTTGTATCCTGGGTTCGACGTCGGCGGCCGCACTGGCGTGAATTTCTCACGCATCAACCGGGATATACGCTTCGCCAAGGACAAGACGCCCTACCGCCCGCAGATGTATCTGTTGTTTCCCCATCGAGGCGGAAAGAACCGGCGGCCTGGGGAACTCTACGTGGGCGTCACCGCGGACGTTGTGACGGCAGGATTCCGCGCTTACTTCGACCGCGACACAAAGGCGTCTGCGCTCGCTTCGCGCATTCCGCAAGCACCCAAGTGGTGCGCCCAACACAAACGGCGCATGGCGCGCCAATACGAGAGCTACTGGTATTCTATGGAGAAGGGCGAGTGGACCAAGAATGACGGCTGGCCGCTCACGCCCGAAGAGTGGAAAAAATTGAGAGCCTGGATTGTTCGCAGAAAGCTTTCGCCAGCAGCGGCGGCGCGGCCGAGTTTTCTAAGGGACGTCGTTAACATCTTCCGCCAGGTCCTTCCGATATTCCGGTTCGTGTCTCACTCCAATTGAAAGAATGGCCACGGAATAGCGTCTGCGTAGAAGATTCCGAACTTCCGTTCCCGGACTTTCTGCTTGACATTTCTGCGCAGACAGACATAGAGTCCGCTCCATCTTCGCGCGGTGTGCTTCTCATGATTTGTGGACGGGTATCTTCCGGTCTCTCGGGCCATCGCTGACGGGCAGATTTGTGTGAAGCGCCAGCACTTTGCTGGGGGACGACAATGCACGAACAGGACCCTAGACTCCTGTCTTGGCATTCTGCTCGGGCGCTGATCGAAGAGTTTCAACTCATGCGACAACACTGCGGTGTGCTACGACTTTTATCAAGGGTGTGCTACGACTTTTATCAAGTAAGTCTGATGCAAGCGAAGGCGGTGGGTTGCTGAGGCCGCCAGAGGAGGAAATATGGGGGTGTGTCGCGAGTTGGTGAGGCGAAGCATAGTCTGGGTGGCCGTGCTCATTTTGGCGGCGATTCCCGTCGCGGCCCAATTGCCTACAGGCGCGATTCTGGGAACGGTCAAGGACTCCTCCGGTGCGTCCGTACCGGGCGCCACCGTGACCGTCAGGAACACGGATACGAACTTCACACGTACGCAGATGACCGAGCAGGATGGCAGCTATCGCTTCCCGGAACTGCCTGTGGGGCACTATGAAATCAGAGCGGAAGCTGCCGGATTCAGGACCGAGACGCGAACGGGCCTGAATCTCGAGGTCACCCAGCAGGGGGTAATCAACTTTTCTCTGCAAGTGGGTGCTACTACGCAGCAGGTCACGGTGAGCAGCGAAATACCCTTGGTGAATACGCAGGACTCCACACTCGGCGGCACGGTCAACGAGCAGAGCATGGCGGAGTTGCCGCTGAACGGACGGAATTATATTGACCTGGCTTTGTATAAGCCGGGCGTCAACCAGGACAAAAACCAACGCAACTCATCGGGCACCAGCTTCAGCGTGAACGGAGCGCCGGTGCGATCCAATAATTTCACGCTGGATGGGGCCATCCTGCAGAACAGCACGGGCCGCAGCCCCGTGGCCGGCGCTTCCGGTGATGCCCTGGGATTGGATGGCATTAAGGAGTACAGAATCGTAACCGGCACCTTCCAGGCTGAATATGGATTGTCGATGGGAAGCCAGATGGTGGCCGTTAGCAAGGGCGGAACGAACCAGTTCCACGGCGACGTCTTTGAATACTTCCGGAATTCGGCGCTCGATGCCAATGACTTCTTCAATCGGGGAGCGGGCGCCCCCATCCCGCCGCTTCAAAAGAACCAGTTTGGAGCAGCATTTGGCGGCCCCATCAAGAAAGACAAAACGTTCTTCTACGCCGTCTACGAAGGAGTTCGGCTAAACCTGGGAGTTCCCATCAACAGCGTTGTGCCGTCAGCGGGATGTCACCCGCCCAACGCTACCGCGGCGAACAATTATGGTGCCGGCACGGTGATCACTGTGGCGCAGTGTCCCGACTTTGCTGGCGATACCGACGCGCTCGGCAACCCGGTCCCACCCCAGGTGACGCTTAGTCCCTATACGGCTCCTTTCCTGGCGATCGTACCTCTGCCCACCGACCCGGTCTCGGGCACTCAAATACGCAGCGACCATGACACCACCGGGGAGAATTACGGGCAGATCCGTGTGGACCAGAATTTTTCCTCCGCAGATACTTTCTTTGCCCGCTATACCATTGACAATGCGCTTCAAAATAACACTATCAGCCAAGAGGACTATTCTTATTTCCGCGAGGTGCCGGCCGCGCGAAATCAGTGGATTACGCTCGCCGAGAACCATACCTTCTCGCCCACGGTGCTCAATACGGCGCGGTTCTCCTACAGCCGCACCCGCAGGAGCACGAACTTGCTTAACAACGGCCTAACCCAAAATAATGGTTTGGGTCCGGAACTCGTGCCGGGTTTTTCCACTGGCGTAGTGGACATGGGCGGGACCGCGGGCGGAGCCTTTAGCGAGTTCGGATCCGTAAATGCCTCCCCCACGACGTTCAGCGTTCAGAACATCTACACCCTGAGCAACGACGTGAATTGGACCCGCGGGAAACATGCCTTCAAGTTTGGCGTGCTGCTTAACCGGTTCAATCAAGGAAGTCAGGCTACCAACTCCTTTAACGGGCAGCTCCAATACAATCAATTCTCTGGTTTCTTGCAGAGCATACCCGACGTAGTCGAGTTTGCGCCCGGCTTTGCCAATGAAAACCGGTTTTTCATCTACAACACCTACGGCTTGTACGGGCAGGACGACTGGCGGGCCACACAGCGGCTGACCGTGAACGTGGGCTTGCGCTATGAATTCATGAATACCCCGCATGAGTTGCAAGGGAAGCAGTCGAGGCTAATCAATGATTTCACCGACTTGTTTTCTCCCGGCCCCGTCATCAAGAACAACACGCTGAAAGATTTCAGTCCGCGGGTCGGACTTGCCTATGACCTCTTTGGGAATGGAAAGACCGCCATCCGTGGGGGCGCCGGAATCTACTTCGACATGGGGAACATCGGATCGGCCCTCGGAGGCACCGGGAACGGAGGGCTGCCGTATGGCGCATTGGTTGATATCTCGCCTACCTGCTCGGCGAGCGTCTTTCCCTGCACGACAACGGATTGGGAGAACCAATTGGGGACGTGCTACGTGGGCGTATCGGGCTGCGTCAGCGGTAACAACACGGGGTTTCCATTGCCCATCCCCGATGCGGTACGAAACTCCATAGCTTATGCACCGACATGTACGCCCGGCTCAGGGGCCTTCGCCAACTGCATACAGACTCCCGGCGCCCTAACCCCTACGTTCATAGACTACAACTACCAGAGCCCCTATATGATCCAGTACAACGCAAGCGTTCAGCAGCAGTTGCCCTGGAACATGGCGCTCGGGGTGGCCTATGTAGGCAACCACGGAGTTCATCTGCCCATGGTTCGCGATGGAAATCCGGTCTTACCCACGTCTCTTGGTCCCTGCGGCGATCCTGCCAGCGTGTGCGCCGGCGGCAAGGTGCCGTTCTGGGATTTCACCTCTCCCGCCTTTCACAACGCGAACCGGAACTACGGCAGCGACATCAACATCGCCACAGCCGCGGATTCTCGTTACAACGCTTTGCAGGTAAACCTGGAAAAACGGACCAGCCATGGACTGCAATTCTCAGCAGCCTACACGCGTAGCCGGGTGACCGATGAAACGCAGGGTCAGGCCAACATACAAGATTGCATCGTTTCGGGTGGCCTGCTGGGCGTTTATCCGCTGAACCCGCAAGTTGACAAGGGCCCGGCCTGCTTCAATATCCCAAACAACTGGGAATTTAACGCGCTCTATCACTTCCCGAACCGCATGGCAGGGAATGGCTTTGCAGCGAAGGCGCTAAATGGCTGGTTCATGAGCAGCATCGTGAGCATCCAGAGCGGCCAACCATTCTCGCTGATTACCGCCAACAATCGCTCGCTTTCCGGCGTCGCGCAAGCCCAGCAGGGTGACCGGGTCAATATCAATACGCCGGCATTGCTGGCGGCTTATCCTTGCACCTCCCTGCCCGGGAAACCAGCGACCGGCCCCGACACCAACCCATGTAAGTACCAACCCATCGTCTATGATCCCAACACGGTTGTCACCGGCAATCCTAACCAGTGGTTCAACCCGGCCATGTTCTCAATCGCGCCGAACTGTGCTGGACCCGGGTTGACAAATTGTTCGAACACGATTGGCCAGTTGGGCACTTCCGGGCGCAATATCATAAGCGGGCCACCGGAAAGAAATTGGGACTTTTCGGTGGTGAAGGAGACAAAGCTAGGGTTCCTGGGAGAGGGTGGCATGCTGGAATTCCGAGCTGAATTCTTCAACATCCTCAACCACACAAACTTCAGCGGCGATGGTCTGAGCACCATTGTATTCTCAGGTGATTCAGGTGACCTGACCCCGTTCTCAGAAAAGCCCAGCAAGAAGGCAGGCGTGATTCGACACCAGCTGAGGGATAACCAACGGCAGATCCAGTTTGCCTTGAGGCTCGAATTCTGAAATCGTGGCATTGCAGGAGCCTTCGCCAGCTTTTTAGGGGAAGGTTCCCGCAGCGTTTAGTAGCCTCAGGGCTACGTCGGAAACTGCGCCGATTCGCGAGGGGTTGCGCCATATTATGAGGCCTATGATAGTGCGGTCAATCGTCGCGGCGTTATTGGCAGCCACGGTGGGACTGGTTGTCGTGTCCACGCGGGAAGTGGCGGCGCAGGGTGCCGCAGTTACCGTTCTCGTTTCGAACGGCATGAAGGCTGCGATGGAGGAACTCCGGCCGCAATGCGAGCGTGCCATCGCCCGTCCGCTGGCGCTGCAGTTCAATTCCACCGCATCGGTGAAAAAAAAGATCGAGGCGGGTGAAGTGTTTGATGTCGCGATCATCACGTCTGAAGCCATCGATGACTTGATCAAAGAGGAGAAGATCCCGGCAGGCACGCACGCCGAATTGGTGCGCTCCCAGCTGGGTATTGGAATCCGCGCTGGTGCGGCCAAACCCGACATCCGTACGCCCGAGGCGCTAAAACGAACGCTGCGGGACGCAAAATCAATTACGTATCCGGAGGATGGAGCAAGCAGAGGATATATCGAGAAGATGTTTGAACGCATGGGCATCGCCGCGGAGGTCAAGCCCAGAATTATCTTGGCGCAGGGCTCCGGACCGGCTACGGAGAGCGTCGCAGCAGGCAAGGCGGCGCTAGTAATCACGTTGTTCAGTGAAATAGTGCCGATTCACGGTGTCGAAATTCTTGGTCCCCTCCCGGGGGAGTTCCACTACGATATCCGCTTTACCGCGGCCGCCAGCGCCACGGCGAAAAATGCCGAAGCCGCCAAAGCGCTCATTGCCTTTCTTGCGGGGCCGAAGGCCGTTCCAACCTTTAAAGCAAAAGGCCTGGAACCCCTCTGAGCGGACCGCTGAAGATCTCGTGCGTCGCCTCCTTGTGTGCGCCCAATCGGCTGCCCGCTAATCGAGGGTCAAAGAGTTAGTACTGGACCACTACGGTGAGTCACGGATTGTGCAGACACGAGCCATAGCTTATTTGTGTGCTGGCATTGCTGGGGCCGCACCCACCCTTCGGCCTCGTGTTAGCCTAGCTAGAGGCGACGTGCCAACACCAGCCAAAATCCTCTTAGTAGATGACCAGCAGTTTGTCCGCCAGACCTTGTGTTCCTTGCTGCGACAGCAATCTCATTGGGAGGTCTATGAAGCGGAAAATGGCAAAGCTGCCTTGGATCGCGCCCGCGAGATCAAACCGGACTTGGTTGTGATGGATATTGTCATGCCCGGAATGAGCGGCATCGAAGCGTGCGATGAGCTGCGCCGGCTGGCGCCCGAAACCAAAGTAATCCTGATGAGCAGCTATTACACGCCCGAGGAGGCCGCCCATCTCGCTCGGTTATTCGGTGACGGTAATTTCATCGAGAAATCAGCAACAGGCAAAGACTTGGTTCCAGCGATCAGCCGGGCCTTGGCCCATGAAGGCATCCCCGCCACGGGTGGTGCAAAGCCCGGAGTTGTTTGCGAGCGCCGGGGCTTTCCAACTGGAGTGGTGATACTAAGTTGTCTATCTCTTCCCCTGTGCTTCTTCTTTGGGTTCCGCCTTCTGAGGAAACAACACGCGCAAAGAGCGTAAGGCGACCCGCAGGCCGCCTCCCCAAAAGATACCCGCTCTGAGTTTGACGTGAGTCACAGCCCGAGCGGAGGGCGCGGCGATGCTTTGTTGCTTTTCCACAGGTAGCGAACTTTTCCACAGGCTCAGGATTCGTTTGCAATTGATGCTCGTGCAAGACGTCCTAAGATTAACTAGCGCAACCTTAACCAGGTGCGGGCGGTCTGTCCCATGTGGGAGTGAACCTTGAGTCCAGGCGTCAAAGTTCTACTGCTTGGGAAAAGCGGAATGCTATCTTCTTTCCTTGTGCGCCACCTCAAAGAGTCAGGCTGCGATTGTTGGGATGCCGCGTCCACCGAGGAAGCCCTCGCGCTCATTGAACGTCACGCGTTCCAGCTTATTTTGAGTACTCGATCGGTGCGGGAAACCTCTCGACTGCTTGCGCGTTGCCGCGAACCGGATTGTAATGGGTTCTTCTTTTTCCCGGTCGAGGATGGGGGCTGGTGGGTGCCTCTTGTGCGCCACGGGGAAAATTGTCTGGGTGCTCCGGCGGCACGCCGCAGCGAGTTCGTCGGTTTGCTCGACGAATTGCTCAGGGAAATTGGGTCGAGCGCAGTCGATGAGTTGACAGTCTCGAATGCGTAAATAGGATTTAGGATTACTGGCCAAGTCCCGAACGGGATTCTCAGAATCTGCCGCAGTCCTAGACCACGCGGGCTAGTCTCTCTTACCAACGGCTCTCATCAGCTCTGCCATCGTCACCTTGCGGCTATCCGCCGGATAGTGAATAGGGATGATTGTTTCGACGTCAAGTTTTAGCCGATCGATGTTCTGCATAAGATTCGTGTTGTTCGGAGTGGGTGCATTGGGCGGCGGCGCGTTGGCCTGAGCCGGCGGATTGAAGGCATCCGCTTCGACGAGAATCTTCTCCTTGGGCAGATAAGCGACGATCAGACCGTCATTGTGATTGCTGCCCTGAAGGCGGTGCAACTCGATTACGTGGTTGCCGTCGGTGAGAACCTTCTTATCGGCCATGGTTTCGATGGAGATTTTCTTCTTGGCCTTCGACTGCCGGTCGGGATTGAGTGTGTGAGGCAGGGCGAAAATCTTCTCGTAATAGGCCTTATTGCCTTGGTAGGTGATGATCGTGGCGCCTTCCGCGATGAACGTCCTCAGGCCACTCGAATGATCGAAATGGTTGTGCGTGTTGACCACGTACTTGATGGGTTTATTCGGAATATCCCGCTTGGCCTCGGCGATGATGGCGTTGGTGCGCTCCTCGCTCTGCGGCCCTTCGACAACGACGATGTAGTCTTTAAAATCGACGGCCAACGCCGCGTAGGCGGGCAGGATCAAATAAACGCCATCTGCGAGTTTTTGGGAAGTGGCCAGAGGCGTTTGTGGTGCGCCAACGGGATTGCCCTGAATATCGGCAGGCGCGTTGGCTTTTACATCCGTGATGCTAAGGTCGAGCGTGGGATAGCCGCCCTGCTTCTGCACAATGGCGGTGGGAAACTTTACGCCGCCGAAATCCTTATAGCCGTTGTAGGTGACTTCAAGGAGCGTGTCGCCGAGCATTGGAGTATCGATCCACGTCTCGACTCGAGAGAGCAGGCTGTCTTCACCAATATAGCCATTGAACTTCGCGTTGTTGGGCGCCGTGAAGGTTACAACCGTGTACTTTCTCCCACTCATCGATTTTGAGGTGGCGGTGGCATTATTTTTGGCGGCTTCCTTTATGAAGCCGTAAGGGGTCATCCAGAGGTCCACCTGTTGCGCCCAGGAAGTATTCGCACCAATAACAACGGTTTGGGTCGGGCCGGGAGGCAGCCCGCCGCCACGGCGGTCCTGGGGTATAGGGGCCAGCACCCTGTCGACTCGCCACGCCGGACTTTCGTAATTAATGGTGCGTGTGTAAGATGTCGCGGCGAATCCTGGCCAAGGGGAATTCGGGTTCACTGCCTGTCCAAAGGCGAATTCCGTAGCGGTCCCGGAATATTGGACGGTTTTTAAGTTGTCGGCGCCCATCGCTTTGGACACATTGCTGAGAATCGTCTGGGCATCTTGCCCGAGCGCAGCAGGTACAGCCCACGCCACAGCAATCGCCACGGTCGCAAGCATTACATGACTCACGGATTTCTTGAGCATAGGCAACTCCTTGTCGCACTCCCCTTGGGAGCGGACGGTACGTCCGGCACGCGACCCATCGCGCAGCAAAAGCGGGCCGCGGTCGGGGCCGATGAACGCAGCGAGATTTTATCCTAGTTACAGAAAGCCTTTCGACATAATCTTTCGACTCCAAAACAGACCGATGATGCGCCCGATCGCATCCGAACGTCGAACGCTGATTATCTAGGTTTCCCGCCAGCGCCGAGAACGGGATTCTCCGAAAGTGGCCTGCCTTCGTAGACAAGGTCCACGCGCAAGATTTGCTGAAGGGCCCCAGGTTGATCGTTTGGCGCTAATTTACTGCGGTGTGTGGTTCCGCCAGCACAAACGGCGCAATCTCGATGTCAAACTGCTCCTTCCGATCATTAACCATCTGGTAGGTTCCGTGCATCGAGCCAAAGGGCACCGTCAGCGGGCAACCCGAGGTGTACTCAAAGCTCTGACCAGGATTCAGGATCGGCTGATTCCCGACGACGCCGGGGCCTCGAACCTCCTGCACCTTTCCCATCGCGTCAGTAATCACCCAGTGGCGACTGATCAGCTGCACCGTGTTTGATCCTTCATTGGTAATGCGGACCGTGTATAGAAAGAACCACAAGTTCTGAAAAGGATTCGAGCGGCCCGGATCATATTCGGCCTTGACGCGGACCCGGATGTTTCTTGTAGTGGCTTCGGACGAAGACATTCGATTGACCGTCATATCATAGCGCACCCCGGGGCACCGTCCGAGTATGTCGCGAAAAATCACTGGCCGCCCCAGTACGCACACAATCGTCTGCTGATACCGCGCCGCGAGAACCGCGAAAAGAGCCTGTGCAGAGCGAGAAACCAACCGAGGCGTTCGTGCCGAAGCTTGCGGGCGCGTGAAAAGAAGCTGCGGCAGAAGAAAGAGCTCAAGGACGCGGCGTTGTCCAAGAAATGCATTGGACTCGCGGAGCTCGGTCGTAGGTTGGGGCGGACCGCCTGGAGGTCTCCCGAATTGGAAGATGGTGCGACGGAACAATTCGCTTCCTTCAGGAGCGCATTGGATGTATAAGGCGTTTAACGGGAGGTCAAAACGGAAATCCCAGCTCAGCTGTCTTCCTGTCGATCCCTCCTATCAGGGAAGGCGGGAACCCAAGACGAGGTGACCTCCGATGGACCCGTGGCTGGGTGTGCCGGTAGTGGAGTCTTGGTTGAGGGGACCCCGAAGACGTGCTCCTTCGCTCACAAATAAAGTTGTCAGCAACGCCCGGTTAAGGGACGTCTGAGGCTACAGGGACGAGAGATGAAGTTATGGTCTAGACGAAGGATCGTTGTGGCCTCTGGAATTGCGGCCGTAGGGTTGCTCGGCGTTGCATTTGCGATCGCCCAGACCGGGTCGCAAGAGAAACCGCTTCTGGCCGAACAGGCCTTCAAGAATATTCAGGTGCTCAAGGGAATCCCCGTGGACGATTTCATGGAGACGATGGGCGTCATGTCAGCCTCCCTTGACTTCGACTGCTCGGATTGTCATGTCGGGGCCGGGACCGACCAAGTAGATTGGCCAGCCGACACTCAGCGCAAAATCATGGCGCGCATCATGATCACCATGGTTGCCAACATTAACAAAAATAACTTCGCGGGCCGCCAGATGGTGACCTGCTGGACCTGTCATCGTAACCGCGACAAACCGCTAGTCACGCCCGTTATGGACACCATTTACGGCACGGTAACCATAGAGCCGGACGACGTTATCCAACAGGCCGAGGGAATGCCTCCTGCTGAGTCGGTTCTCGACAAATATATTCAGGCGGCTGGTGGAGCCCAACGCTTAGCCGGCCTCACCAGCTTTGTTGGCAGGGGGACTAGCGTGGGGTTCGGAGGATTCGGCGGCGGTGGCGACGTCGAACTTGTCGCAGAAGCCCCGGACAAGCGCGCCACGATCATTTTATTCAAGGACGCGCCTGGCCGCGGAGACCAGATCAGGACCTACGACGGCCGCACCGGTTGGGTAAGAACACCACTCAATGTGTTAGGGGAGTTTCAGCTGAGCGGCGGCGATCTGGACGGGGCCAGGCTAGACGCTCAGTTATCCTTTCCGGGACAGATCAAGCAGGTTCTCACGAATTTGAAAACCGGCCCGCCCGCTACGATCACCGATCTTCCTGCGCCATCCAGTCAATCGACGCTCCAGAAGGACGTAACGTTGGGGCAGACTCACGACGTCGACGTGATCCAGGGGAACGGGCCGAGGGGCCTTCTCGTAACGTTGTACTTCGACAGGAAGACCGGCCTGCTTTTACGTGAGTTGCGCTATGGCAACTCACCGATCGGGCGCGTTCCCACGCAAATTGACTTTGCTGATTATCGAGACGTTAACGGCGTCAAATTACCATTTCGTATAACCTACGCGTGGCTGGATGGACGCGATTCGATCGTGCTGAACGAGATAAAAACGAACGTCCCGGTGAGCGGGGCGAAGTTCGGCAGGCCAGCGCCGCTGAAGGCGCAATAGTCGCTAGTGGCCGTGGTTGTTTGTAGACCCTCGCGTTTACACAGGCGTAATTAGAGTTCAACATGAACGGCGGGTATGAAATGCGAAATTGGTTGAGAGACTCGATGATGGCGGGGGTCGCGGTGATATGTGTACTCTCTCTGGCCGCCCTGCCCGGCGCTGCTCAGGCCCCGGCTTACCGGGCGCCCAGGACGGCGGATGGTAAACCCGACTTGAATGGGATTTGGCAAGCCCTCAACACGGCAGACTGGGATCTCGAAGGTCACGCAGCCGCGGCGGGGCCAGTGCCCTTGCTGGGAGCGGTATTCGCAAAGGCGCCCGGGCTAGGCGTTGTGGAAGGCGATGAGATTCCGTATCTGCCCGCGATGGCCGCGAAAAAAAAGGAGAATCAAGCGAATTGGGCAAAGCTGGACCCGGAGGTCAAGTGCTACTTGCCGGGTATTCCACGTGCCAACTATCTCCCTTACCCGTTTCAAATTGTCCAGTCTCAGAACAACATCCTGATTTCCTATGAGTACGCGGGCGCCGTTCGCGTCATCAACATGGGGGCGCCTACCAAGGCCCCAGCCGATAGTTGGATGGGCTGGTCCAACGGGCACTGGGAAGGCGAAACGCTGGTGATTGACGTGACCGATCAAAACGAAGACACCTGGTTCGATCGCTCCGGGAACTTCCACAGTGACGCCTTGCATGTGGTGGAGCGCTACACCCCCCGCAGTGCAGACACTCTCAACTATGAGGCCACGATCGAGGATGCAAAGGTTTTTTCGCGGCCTTGGAAGATCAGCATGCCGCTGTATCGCCGCGTGGAGAAGAATGCCAGGCTCCTGGAATACAAGTGCCCGGAATTCGCGGAGGAGTTGTTGTATGGGCCTCTTCGCAAGAAGCCCACTAACTAAGATCGGCAAGAAGGAGGTTTCCATGATGCGTCGCTCTCTCGCTTCAGTAACCGCTTTGGCGGCCGTGATCGCCGTCGTGCTGATTGCGCAGGCTCCCGCCGCCGGACAAGCTGTGTCGCCTGCGGCGAAGGCGGTACCAGCAAAGGCAACACCCGCAGAGAAGTCGTGGACAGCGCCGCGTACGCCCGATGGCAAGCCTGACCTACAAGGAATATGGACCACCGCCACGGTAACTCCCTTGGAGCGGCCTAAAGGGCTGGGCGCCAAAGAGTTTTATACGGACGAGGAATTTGCCAAGCTGTCGGAGCGTATCCGGCAAGGCGATGTTGGCGAGGAAGCTGAACTCGGGGCTGCTCGAGAGAACGCTCTCCGTTACGACATCAGTCTGTACGGTGGTTTTGACATCACAAAGGCCAGGTTCGCATCCAACAAACGAACATCGCTGATTGTGGGACCGGAGGGCGTGATTCCTCCCGTGCTTCCAGAGGCCAAACAGAGAAACGCCGAACGTGCCGCGAAAAACAAGGGACACGAATTCGACAGTTACGAGAACCGGCCGTTGTCGGAGCGTTGTATTCTGATGGGCCAGGAGATGATCCCTATGCTTCCCGCAGCCGGCGAGGGTAACCTTCTCCAAATTGTGCAAGGGCCGGGATACGTGGCTTTTCTTCACGAGATCGATCACTCCACGCGCGTCATCCCCACCGACGGGCGCCCGCATATCCCGCAAAGAATCCGCCAGTGGCAAGGAGACTCGGTTGGCCATTGGGACGGCAATACGTTGGTGGTTGACACGACCAATTTCACTGCTCGAAGCGCCTTCAGAGGATCCGGCGAGAAGCTGCATCTGGTGGAACGCTTCACGCGCAGTGCCGACAATGCGATCACGTACCAATTCACCGCCGAAGATCCCACCACCTGGGCCAAACCTTGGACCGCAGAGATTCCTATGACGAAGACGGAGGGGCCGGTCTACGAGTGGGCCTGCCACGAGGGGAATACGATGATATCCACCATACTCCGCGGAGCCCGAGTTCAGGAGGAGGAAGCGGCCAAGAAGGAAGCGAAGTAACGCGATAGATTTGGAGGAACCATGAACTCTCGATATTTCGGTTCAATGGCCACTCTAGCGGTTGTTGTTGTGCTGATGTTGCTTGCGCCTGCGCTGGCAGCCGGCCAGGACTTGTCGGCCGCCGCTAAGATGACCACCACGCACAAGGCTTGGACTCCGCCGCGAACCGCCGACGGGCAGCCCGACCTGCAGGGAGTATGGACCAACAATACCGTGACGCCTTTGGAACGGCCTAAGGAGCTTGCCGGTAAGGAGTTCTATACCGACGCGGAGCTGGAGGCGTTAGCGAAGCACGAACGCGAGCGACTCAGCCGGATCGAAGACGAGGGGCAGCCGCCTGCGAACCATTCGGGCGTAGAAGGCGCACCCGCGGACGACGTTCATTACGATTTCTCCCAGTTCGGGCTGGACCGGGGACAATCTAAGCTTGCTTGGAACCGGCGGACGTCAATCATTGTGGGGCCGGAGGGGACGATTCCTACCTTGACAGCTGAGGCTCGCACGAGGCTTGCAGAACTGCGGGCCAAGGCCAAAGGACACGAGTTCGATGGGCCGGAGAACCTGACCTTGGGCGCGCGGTGTCTGGCTCGGCCGAACGTGGTGCCTTTACTTCCCACGGCCTATAACAGCAACCTCCAGATTGTGCAGGGAACCGGATACGTGGCCATTGAAACAGAAGAGATCCACGACGTTCGGATCATTCCCACGGACGGCCGCCCGCATATACCCAAAAGCGTCCGCCAGTGGTATGGCGACTCGGTCGGTCATTGGGAGGCCAATACGCTGGTGATCGACACGACCAATTTCACTGATTTGAGCCCGTTCCGGGGAGCTCAAAATTTGCATATGATCGAGCGGCTCACGCGCGCCGACGAAGACACGATCCTCTACCAGTTCACCGTGGAAGATCCGGGAATGTGGACCAAACCGTGGTCTGGGGAATTGCCCATCACCAAGATCGATGGGCAACTCTACGAGTACGCGTGTCACGAGGCGAACTATCCACTGGCGAATACTCTCCGTGGAGCTCGCGTGGCCGAAGAGCAAGCTGCAAAAAAGGCTGCGAAGTAGTGCCATAAATACTAAGCGAAAGGAGTAACAGATGAAAACGAAGCTGTTCGTACTGGTTGGCCTGCTTCTGACGGCGGCGCCGGCGTGGGCGCATCATGCGTTTGCGGCGGAATTCGACCAGAGCAGACCGCTCAAATTGAAGGGAACAGTCGTCAAATGGGAAGTGACCAATCCGCACTCCTGGATCCACATGGATGTGAAGGGAGACGACGGCAAAGTGGTCACTTGGATGATCGAAGGCGGCAGCCCCAACAATCTGTATAGACTTGGCTTCACAAAAGATTCCCTGCCGCCTGGTTCCGAGATCGTGGTCGAGGGCTATCAGGCCAAGGATCAATCTACTCGTGCAGTCGGCAAAAGCGTTACGTTTGCTGACGGCAGAAAGCTGTTCCTCGGCCTGCAAGCACGGGAGAGCGATCCGGAAACTAAGAAATGAGCCGGATCATATTTGGCCGGGCCCCGTGAAGTTCTCGGTTGCGGAATCTGTGTAGATAACGACTCTTTACAGGGCGATCACACGCTCGACTCAAAAAATCGGGAGCCAGTGAGGTTCGTGGAATTTGTTCGAGTGGCGAACAGCGGTCACAAGAAGCCGGAGCACGCTGATGCAAGACCCGACGATCAGCAGCATTTGGACTATCCTCCTGGTTGTGAACAGCACATCATTGAAACTGAGCTTGTCAAAACTGATCGCTAGTGTTATGTTGCGCGATATACTTAAGGTGCCCTTCGCGGAGGTCCTACCGTGACCTATGATTCCCTGGCGGAGGATGTAAGGCCTGCCCTGAGATTCCTCCTCGCGATTGTTATGCCCAAATCGAGCTGGCCACGGCCAGCCTCTATTGCAATAACGGCACTGTTGGCGGCGATCATGTTTGTTGGGTCCGCCGCTGTTCTCAAAGCTGCTCCGCCCCAAAACAGCGCGCCTGTGGCTTCGACGGCTGCGAGTGCGAACAACAGACAGCCCGTGAAGGCATTAGCGCAACACGGCGCTATCCCGATTACGCCGCGCTCGGCTAGTCCTGATGCGTCGACCGCCGCTCCCTACCGCGCCGTTCTCAATCAATATTGCGTCGTCTGCCACAACGATCAACTGCGTACGGCAGGACTGGTCCTAAGTAAGGTGGACGTCGCGAATGTACCAGCAGGGGCGGAGGTATGGGAAAAGGTTATCGGCAAGCTTCGGACTGGGGCGATGCCGCCCGCGGGTATGCCGCGGCCGGACAAGGCCACTTACGAAGCCTTCGCCACCTACCTGGAGACAGCTCTCGACCACGCTGCGCTGGCCAAGCCTAATCCCGGTAGAGTCGCCGTTCATCGACTCAACCGGGCGGAATACACCAACGCCATCCGTGACTTGCTTGCGAGTGATGTCGACGTTGAATCGCTTCTTCCCGTCGATGATTCGGGCTACGGCTTTGACAACATTGCCGATGTTCTCTCCGTATCGCCGGTGCTGCTGGTGCGATACATGTCAGCGGCAGGGAAGGTGAGTCGCTCGGCCATCGGAGATCCAAATATCCTTCCAAATTTGGAGACGTACGACGTTCCTTATCTGCTCGCGCAAGATGAGCGCATGAGCGAGGATCTCCCGTTTGGCTCGCGTGGTGGAGTTGCGATCCGGCACAACTTCCCGGTCGATGGCGAGTACGTTATCAAAATCCGCTTGCAAAGAGCGGGCATCGAACACGATAAGCAGATCATTGGCCTCACCGACCCTCATCAGCTCGATGTTCGCCTGGATGGCACAAGAATCAAGCTGTTCACGGTTGGGGGCGAGCAGCCTAGGAATGATGCGTCGGCAGCCGGGGCTCCCGCGAAAAAGAAGTTCGGATACGATTTCTCGGGGGACACGGCGGATGCGCATCTGGAAGTCCGCTTCCCGGCGAAGGCGGGTACGCGCCTGGTTGGGGTCAACTTCCTGAATGACACGTGGGAACGTGAAGGTACGCTCGACTCGCCACTGGCAGAATATAGGCTTCTCGATAAATCGTCCGAGGGAAGAAGCGATTCGCCCGGGACCAAAGAGGATACTCCGGCCGTGTCGCAAGTCTCGATCGGCGGACCTTATAACCCCAAAGGCCTGGGAGAGACGCCCAGTCGCCGCAAGATTTTTGTGTGCCGGCCAGCTACCAGCGCGGACGAGCCTCCTTGCGCCAGCAAGATTCTCTCCCGGCTGGCGCGCAGCGCCTATCGCCGGCCTGTCACTGAGGGAGACATCCAGCCTCTGCTCAACCTCTACAAGGTTGGCCGAAAGGATGGGGGCTTCGAGACGGGAATCGAAATGGCTTTGGAACGAATCCTGGTTTCCCCGGAGTTCCTCTTCCGCATCGAACACGATCCGGCGAACGTGGCGCCGGGCACTGCGTATCGAATCAGCAATCTCGAACTCGCCTCTCGTTTGTCATTCTTCCTCTGGAGCAGCATACCCGACAACCAGCTTCTGAACCTGGCCGCGGGCGGTAAGCTGAAAGAGCCTGCGGTCTTGGAACAGCAGGTGCGGCGCATGCTGGCGGATTCGCGGTCGAATGCTCTGGTGACCAATTTCTTTGGACAATGGCTGTATCTACGCAACATGCCGGGGGTACATCCGGATCAGGATGCCTTCCCCGAATTTGACGAGAACCTGCGCACTGCATTCGAGCAAGAGACGCAGCTTTTCCTGGAAAGCAATCTGCGCGAAAATCGCAGCGTGCTGAACTTACTCGATGCGGACTATACATTCCTCAACGAACGTCTGGCCCGTTTTTACGGAATTTCAAATGTCTATGGCAGCCACTTTCGGCGTGTATCGTTGGACGATCACGAAGAGCGAAGAGGACTGCTGGGCCAAGGCAGTATTCTGACTGTAACCTCCTATGCCAACCGAACCTCGCCGACTATCCGCGGCAAGTGGTTGCTGACTAACGTCCTGGGCACGCCGCCCCCGCCCCCGCCGCCCGACGTTCCGTCTCTCAAGGAAATTCCCCCGAACGGCAAAGTCCTGACGATGCGCGAGCGGATGGAGCAACACCGTGCGAATCCCGCCTGCGCGGTTTGTCACGCTCAGATGGACCCGCTGGGCTTCGCGATGGAAAACTTCAACGGCGTGGGCCAATGGCGAACCATCAGCGAGGCCCACACCCCGGTCGATGCGTCAGGAGTGCTGCCCAACGGCGTTAAGTTTAACGGTCCGGCTGAGCTTCGGAAGGTATTGCTGAGCCATCCGGAACAATTCGCGAATACTGTCATCGACAGGCTGCTCACTTACGCCCTAGGCCGGGGGGTGGAGTATTACGATCAACCGGCCATCCGCAAGATCACGCGGGAAGCCGCTTCCAGCAACTATCAGTGGTCGTCAATAATCACGGGGATCGTCAACAGCGCGCCGTTTCAGATGAGAATGAGCAAGCCGCAGGAGCCCGCCGGTAAAGCCAAGACCACGGTAACTCAAAATCAAGTTACGAGGGAGTCAAAGCCATGATCATCACCAAGAAGAGTTTGCCCCGCCGCACGTTTCTTCGAGGCTTGGGTGTGACATTGGGATTGCCGCTGCTGGACGGCATGATACCGGCATTGGCATCCGCTGCCGAGGTCGCCAAGCCGGTTACGCGCATGGCGTTCATGTATGTTCCGAACGGAATCATGAATCTGCACCACGAGTGGTCGCCAGCGAAGGTGGGTGCTCTGGAGATCACCCCGATTCTGGAGCCGCTGACGGCATTTCGGGATCATCTTCTCGTGCTGAGCGGCCTCTGCCACCCGGAGGGTCATCCACAGCCGGGCGAGGGAGGGGGAGATCATTCCCGAGCCGCCACGTCGTTCCTGACGGGTGTTCACGCCAAGCAGACGGAAGGCGCCGATCTGCAGGCCGGAACTTCATTGGATCAGATTGCTGCAAAGGAACTCGGTAAGCGCACCCAGTTGGCTTCGCTCGAGCTCTCTCTGGACTCTACTGAGACGATCGGCGAATGCGAAACCGGCTATAGCTGCGCTTACACGAACACGCTCTCATGGCGCACTCCCACGACGCCGATGCCGATGGAGAACCAGCCGCGCGCCGTGTTCGAGAACCAATTCGGCGACAGTAATAGCACTGATCCGAAGGTGCGGCTCGCCCGAATCCGAAGTGAGCGCAGCATCCTCGACTCCCTTTTCCAGGATGCAAGCGGCATCCTGAAGGGGCTCGGTTCGAGCGACCGTGCCAAAGTCACCGAGTATCTGGATGCCATTCGCGATGTCGAGCGGCGAATCCAGTTGGCCGAAGAGCAGTCCTCGCGGGACTTGCCGGTGGTGGAGCGACCCATGGGTGGCATCCCCGCGACGTTTGAAGAGCACGCCAAATTAATGCTCGACTTGCAGGCCTTGGCCTTCCAGACTGACATGACCCGCGTTTCGACCTTCATGTTGGGCCACGAAACGACAACCCGGTCCTACCCAGAGCTCGGCATCCCCGATTCACACCACCCCTTGACGCATCATGGCGGCGATCCCGGCAAAATCGCCAAGGTGGTTAAGATCAACACGCACCATATCAGTATGCTCGCGTATTTCTTGGAGAAACTGAAGAATACGCCTGACGGTGATGGCACTCTACTGGACCACGTGGTGGTCCTCTATGGCGCCGGCCTGAGCGACGGCAACCTGCATTCACATGATAACGTGTCAACCCTGCTGGCGGGTGGAGGGTCGGGCAAGATCAAGGGTGGACGCCACCTGCAGTATCCGACGAATACGCCGATGCACAACCTATACGGGACCTTGTTGGATGTGGCTGGGGTTCCCGTGGAAACCCTGGTGAGCAGCGCCGGGAAACTCGAGCCGATTTCCATAGACTAGAAGCGTCTCAGGAGTGCTGCCGTCACGGCCGTTTCGACAGTAAGCAGCAACCATTTCAACGGGGCGGGTAATACATTCTAGCGCGTGCCAGAACTCAGTGAAATGAGGAACGAAGATGAGCATCAAATTTAGAAAGTTAGGGATCTGGTGGGTGGCACCTTTGCTATCGATCGCGAGCTTTGCCGGCACCAGCAGCGATCTTCGGCTGGTGGACGCGGCGAAGAACCGAGACCGCGAAGCCGTACGTTCGTTGCTGAAGCAACACGTCGATGTGAATACGCCTCAGGCAGATGGCGCGACGGCACTGGCCTGGGCAGCTCACTGGGATGATACGGAAACGGTGGACCTTCTGATTCGTGCCGGCGCCAACGTGAACGCGGCGAACAGCTATGGCGTGACTCCTCTCGCGCTGGCTTGCATCAACCAGAGCGCGGCCATGGTCGAGAAGCTCTTGAAGGCCGGGGCGGATCCAAACGGCGTTCCGACGGGAACGCCTGTGCTCATGACGGCCGCTCGCACGGGCAACGTGGACATGGTGAAATCACTGCTGGTTCATGGGGCGGACGTTAATGCGAAGGACAACCCACGCGGACAAACTGCTCTAATGTGGGCCGTGGCGGAAAAACACCCGGAAGTCGCGAGGACGCTGATAGATCACGGAGCGGATGTCCATGCTCGTTCCACGAGTGGTTTTACGCCCTTGCTGTTTGCTGCGCAGCAAGGCGATATGGAATCGGCGCGGATGCTGGTCGAAGTGGGAGCAAACGTGAATGAGGCCGCGCCGGAGGAAGGCAGCGCTCTGGTGGTGGCCACCCATAGCGGCCACGAGGCGCTGGCATTATTTTTGCTGGAGAAGGGCGCGGACTCGAACGCGGCGGACGCCTATGGGATTACCGCCTTGCACTACGCAGTGCTGAAGGGGCTCGCACGCGTCTCAGGGGTAAGACCCATTTCCGGTGCGGACTACGTGTACCGGCCGAACATGCCCGAACTGGTGAAGGCGCTCCTAGCACATGGCGCGAATCCAAATGCTCGAGTCGCGAAGTTCCCTCCCATGCCCAACACCAGGCAGTTCAAACTAATCGATCTCACACCGGTTGGCGCTACGCCGTTTTTGCTGGCAGCCGCAAGCTACGATCCGGTCATTATGCGTCTCCTGGTAGCCGCCGGCGCCGATCCATCGCTGACGGATGAAGCCAAAAACACCCCGCTGATTATGGCGGCGGGTTTCGCAGAAGGAATAACACACGCGGTCCTGCGACCCGAGGAAGATGACAAGAACGCCCTCGAAGCTGTCAAGATTGCGGTAGAGCTCGGTGCAGATGTCAACGGCACAAATGATATCGGTGAGACCGCGCTGCACGGTGCAGCATATGTGGGAGCGAACGATATCGTTCAGTTCCTAGTGGAAAAGGGCGCGAAGGTGGACGCAGAGAACCGGTATGGACAGACGGCCTGGACGATCGCAGCGGAGGTTATGACGCCTGGAGTGGCTAAGGATAAAGACTTAAGGCCACGAAACTCCCACCAGAATACCGCGGATCTGCTTGTCAAGTTGGGCGCAAAACCACTCACGGACCCGGGGGCGCCGGTTTCGAACGTGGCACAGTGACCTTCAAGTTGGTGAATACCCGAGCGAAGTGGTGAGAGGCGCGATATTGGGCCCCGGAGGTTCGGGACAGGTTCGCGCAACTTGGCCAAATTCGGACGCGGGTCTCGTTGATACCCGGGTTTTCAGACTTTATCCGAGAAGCGCGTTCCTAAGGCTATCGTAGGGCTTGATCTAAACTGTTTTTCCGTTCTGCGCAAGCGTACAGCCGGAAAGACCCACCTCCGCCTCGATTTCTAATTTCAACGTGTGCTGGTCGTCACCGGAAACAACGCAAACGTCCAGATCGAGCCGCCGGCCGGTACTTTCGCCGCGCCAAAGCGAGTGGCGAGCGCGCCGCCGAGTCCTGACGCAATGGTCACATACTGGCGCCCGTTGTGGGTATAGGTGATCGCCGTCGAGTTGACGCTCGAGCCGGTCTTGAACTGCCAAAGTGTTTTCCCAGTGTCTTCGTCGAGCGCCAGGAACTCACCGGTCATTTTCCCGGTGAAGATAAGCCCGCCGCCCGTCGCCAGCATGCCGGCTGAACTTGGCAGCTCCGTTAAGGGAATCTCCCATTTCTTTTCGCCGGTCACCGGATTGATCGCCAGGAAGTGACCGAAGACATCGTCTGGCTTCATTTTCGGCTCTCTGGCAACGATACCGGTTGAGGTCTTGCCGATTTCTTGTGGCTTCTTGGGCGGCGGTGCGAGCTTCTGTATTCGTGGCACCTGCCACGTGCTCGCGTAGATGATTCCGGTCTCCGGATTGAACGCGATGGGCACGGCATTGGTGCCCCGCGAAGGCCAGATTTCCACTTCCTCGCCGGCTCGAAAGCGCCCCTGTAGGTCGGTCAACACCGGCCGGCCGGTTTGTGGGTCGATCTGCGTGGCCCAGTTGACTTTGACGTACGCATGCGCTGCGATCAGTTTGCAGTTCGTGCGGTCCAGCACATACATGAAGCCGTTTTTGTTGGTCTGAATCATTACTTTCCGGCGCTGTCCGCCAATCTGCATGTCCCCAAGCACCTGCTCGTCGGTGCCGTCTACGTCGTAAATGTCATTGGGCGTGTACTGAAAATAACAAACAACCTCACCAGTTTTCGGCCGTATCGCGAGAACGCTGGACGTGAACAGGCTATCCAGAGCTTCGCGGGGTCTCGGATCGTACGGTTCCGCGTTGCCGGTGCCCCAATAAACGAGATCGAGTTCGGGATCATACGAACCGGAGCGCCACGTCGGCCCTCCGCCGTACTTCCAGGCGTCGCTGTTCTTCGGCCATGTCTCCGAACCGGGCTCCCCCGGAGCCGGGATAGTGTATCTGCGCCACAATTTCTTTCCAGTGTCTGGGTCCCAGCCGTCGAGGAATCCGCGTGTGGTGGATTCTCCGCCGGACACCCCGGAAATCAGCACGCCGTTGGCAACGATCGGTCCGCCGGTGGCGTAGTAGCCCTCTTTCCAGTCGGCGAATCTCTGATTCCAAAGTTCTTTGCCGGTCTTCATGTCGAGCGCAAGCACATGATTATCGATTGTCACACGAAAGACCTTGCCGTTATAAATCGTCGCCGCGCCTCGATTGAAAGCCACGTGCTTGATTCCTGGTTCGATTTTCACGGGCGTGCGCCAGATTTGCCGGCCGGTTTCCACATCAATGGCAAAGGTCCACTTGCCGTTGATGACATACATCACACCGTTGTAAATCGTCGGCTGCGCCAGCTCGCCCAGCTCATTCATGGTGCTTGCGTTCCAGATGGGCACCAGCCGCTCGATGTTGGATTTATTGATTTGGTTGAGCGGGCTGTAGCTCTTTCGGTCGTAGCCCATGCTTTGGGTGAGAACGTTTTCCGTATTCTTGCCGTCGTTGTTCAGCTCTTCCGTCGTTTGGCTTAGTGCCGGCGCGGCCCAGAAGCCAAGTAGCGCCGCACACAATAGGATTTTTTTCATAAGGCTCCTCCGCACTTAACGCTGAATCCAGCCACTGGGATAGTACGCGCCTATGCCGTTCCTGGCAAACCATAGCGATTGTGCTGCTGTGTGAACGGCGCCATCCAAACTTTCATCAGGGCTTTGCGTAATCCTGCAGGAATTGAACGAGCAATGCACTCACCATTTCTGGCTGCTCCTGCTGCACCCAATGTCCCGCGCCGTCGACAAGATGGAATCCCACCATATGTGTGCAGGCGCTATTGCGCATCTTGTCGACGGCGCCCGGCGTTTGATAGACGCCCCAATCACTTTTCCCTGCGATGTATTGAGAGGGCACGTCTATAGTGCGGCCCGAAAATGTTTGCATCTCGGCGATGCTCTTGGGATCGGAGCCGCGCCGCACTCGGTAGCCCTGCAGGGCGCCGGTGAAGCCAGTCCTGCTGTATTCGGTCGCGTACACATCGATCTCGGCTTCGGTCAGCCATTTGCAATTGGCGATGTAATCCGCCGGCGGCATAAACGGCGCAACAGTCGCCGCCATGCCCTTGTCTTTCTCCATGACGTAATAGGTCGGAATTTGCGCCATTTCCTCGGCGGTGCGCGCCTTCAAGGGATGGGGCTTGTTCCCTTTGTAGTCGCCGCTCTTGTAGAAGTAATAGGCGCGGAAGAAGGCATGCAGGCCTTGTGGTGCATGTAGCATGTCATCGTTGGCGCCGCGGGTGCGCTGGTAATTCTGATAGTACTTTCGCGGCGGGTTGAGCTTCGCGAGCTCGGCATCAAGCTCATCGTCCGTAACTCCCAGGCGCGGCAGGGGTGCGCCGTTCGCTGTGTCGAACGGCAACGAGGGTGCGCCTTCGAATGGCGAACTCATGATCGTGATTGAACGGAAAATGTCAGGCCGGATGAGCGTCGCCCACGAAGCAACAGGCGCGCCGGCGTCGTGTCCGGCGACCATCGCTACCGAGCGGTAGCCAAGCGCGTAGACGAGACCGATGACGTCTCGTGTCATGTTGAGGATGCGAAACAGATCCGGATCGGCGTCGTAGGAATCGTCCCAACCGATAGTGCGGCCGTAGCCACGCTGATCGGGGGCGATCACGTGATAGCCGGCGGCCGCCAGAGTCGGCATCACCTTGCGCCAGCTATACGCGAGTTCCGGGAAGCCATGCAGGGCACGGTCATGCCGTTCACGTTTGCGATTTGGCGCGAACGGATGCCAGCAGGAAGCGTGCCGTTGCCGTAAGGCGGAAGCTTCGAAAAATCGGTCTTCACGATGTCGGCACGTACGCGTGTGCTTGGCCTGATCGCCAAGGTGCCGAGCCCCGCTGCGGCCGTCGCCAGGAAAGCACGCCGCGAGAGATTGGTGGTTGTTTCGGCACTTTTCTGCTGGGTCATGGGCACACTCCGCGGTGAAGGATGTCTCATTAGAACGCGAAGGGCGAGGGCTGTGTCAAGGGCGGAGTGAGTATCTCCAGCCAGAGGAGAAGAGAGCTACTTACCGGCCGCCGCTGTTAGCGTGACGCGATTGCCATTCACTTCACACAGAAGATGCGAAAGGGTGGGAATCGTCGTATTTCGCTCGACGACGCCCCGCGTAAGATGGGTACTGCAATATCTCTTGCCCTCCCCCAGTTTCTGATTACCCGCAAAGAGAA
>QHYS01000125.1 GCA_003223325.1 Acidobacteriota bacterium | reverse complement strand
ATATCTGCCGAGTGCCGGGCTGACGGAATGGCAGACGTTCGGGACTTAAAATCCCGTGGGGATTTTCCTCGTGTGGGTTCGACTCCCACGCCCGGCACCATCAAATACCCTTATAAACACTGGATATTTGCGGATGTAAGCGTTCAGGGTCGTCGCCCTGCCCTGACCGACTGTGCTCAATTTTTGTGCTCAATTTTTGACAGGGTGAGGCGGGATTCGGGCCTTATGGCCGTTGTAAAAGTCCTTGTCGGAATGACCCTTGGTACTCTCGTACTATTTAGTTGGGATTTTACTTGGGATATATTCGTCACCAGAGTTGAGCACCGAGTGCCGTGAGGCACCGGGTCCAGCGCAGCAAGGTAGACATCCCGGGCTGCGGTAACGTGCAATCACCTAGCCCTCACGAGCCAAAGGAGGTAGACGATCGCGGTTACAACCTCCAGGGTCCAGGCCTCACCGGTCGCACCGCAGCGCAGCAGCAGAACACCGGCAACGGTTGCGGGAACGATACCTACGGCGCAGGCCAAAGCTCGCTCGGTGTGCGTCACTTGGCCTCCGGCTTTTTCGGCTCGGGTATGGCGACGATTGCCTGAAGTTTCAGAAGGACGCGGCAATTCCAGCGTGTTCCGCGATTGCCGCGAACGATTTGGTTGAGCGCGACGCCTTCGGTTCGAGCGGCGATCCGCTCAAAGAGAGAGGCCGCAGCGAGCTGGGCAGCTTTTCAACGTCGGCGTCCTTCTTGGCGAACAGCATGGGATTTCCGGTTGGCAACTTTATGCCCAGTGATTTTCTGAACTCTTCCGGTAGCGGAACGCGCTTTGCCGCTTGTACCTTTTTCTCGGTCATACCACGGCCTCCCTTTGTTTGATCAATATACTATTTAGTAATATAATCATAACAACTGTTATAGACTTAGTACACGGGACTAAAGTTTGAACCAGCCTAAACTAAAGTAACTAGTACCTTTTGGAGGGAAAGGAGGGCTTGCGGATGGGCCGCGGGTCGCAAAAACCCAATCCTTTATATAGGGCGCGCGCGGGAGCTTGCACAGGGGTTTTGTTCTGGTAATCTATCGGTAGGGCAAGCCGCCTTACATTCGGACCGTGATGGAGTCCGAGGGGCCAGGTTCCTTTGCCGCCAACAAAGAAAACAGGGCATCCCGCACAAATTTCTGGTTATCGACGATGAGCACACGGGGCATGAAGGTTTGGCGCTCGTTAAATCGTACGGCTGTAGAAACTCGGGTCTATATCCGGGAATCACTTTAGTGTTCACATTTAGGCAACCCTTCCCCAGGGTCACACCTTTGGGAATTGGCCCGGGAGCCAACTAAAATGATCCAGTTACGTTCGCAGCCGGTAACCGATAGGCAACGCCTAGGGAGTTCCTGTATAGGTGCGGTCCAGCATTCGCCTTATAGATGGGTGTAACGACTCTTAGAGCGTACTGCGATGCCAGGATTCGAGCCACCTCCATGCACTGACCAACGCCGGGCGCCTCGATACTATTTTGGCGGGGTCGCCGAACTTTCGGACCTTGAATCAGGACGAATGACCGTAGCTCTTGTACGGGACCTGAGCCTATTCGGGTGCTTCGTCAAAACTACGTCATTCCAAAAGGGCGCTAAGGTTAAGCTGACGATCACGGATTCAGGGTCACACTTTTCAGCGTTGGGTCGGGTCGCTAACCAACGAGATGATGGTGTCGGGATTGAATTTACCGATCTTGGGCCGATCGATCGGGTAGGTCTCTAAGAGCGCCTCGCTGAGCTAGCCGAAACGGTAAAACTGCCGAGACGAATCTTACCATCGGCCCAGGTCCCTCCCTACACGAACGTTTATACGTCCGGCGTCCTCGTCGTGGACGATCACGACGTGACCCGAAGCACGATTCAGTCATTCCTTAGGCAGAATTTTGTACCCGTCTGCGGCGAAGCGGAAAATGGCAAGCAGGCTGTCGAAATGGTCCATGAGCTACGGCCCGACGTGGTTCTCCTCGATATCGAAATGCCGGTTATGAACGGCATCCAGGCCGCCTACGAAATACGCCGAATTTCGCCAGCCACCAAAATCCTCTTCTTCACCATCCACAAGGACGAAGCTGTAACAGGCGCCCGCATAATGGGCGCCGAAGGGTACGTCACTAAATCTGCGGCCGGTACCGAACTGATTCCTGCCCTGAGGCGCCTGGTTCAAGCCAAATACCGAAAGGCACCTCCCGCCGCGTGAGCGAGTTCCTGCCAGGGATTCAGCTCGTAGTGTCCGTCACCAGGGAGACGGGAGTGTTGGGCCGAAAAGGGAAGTTTGGATTCCACGATTCGGGAACCGGGCCTTGGTTGATCTTCTTTTAGCCTCTACGCTGCCACCGCCATCGGCAGGAGGCACGACCGTTACACGAATGTGACTTGACATTGAATTGGATAGGGAACACTCTCCGCCGATACGGCCTCCTGTTTGAACTCTTGCCGCTAGGGAAAAGGAACAGAGGGTATTACTGACCGCCCGATAATCGGTGTCGAAAGTCCAACGTCACACTTGATTGTCGCAGCGAACGTCCAAAGGAGGGCACAACGATGAAGGCACGAATCGGGGCTCGGTGGGTCGTCGGCGTAGCGTTCTTGGCGATAGTTGTTGGGTTAGTCGCCGCTGACCAGGACCCCAATACGGTTAGGACGAAACTCACTGGCTTAGAAGAGACGACGGCGACCATCAATTCGCCAGGGAGCGGTGAGTTCACAGCCACCATCAGCGAAGATGAAACAATGATCAAATACGTGGAGACCTACCGGGATCTCTCCTCCGCGATAACCCAATCACACATTCACTTCGGCCGGCCTGGACTCAGCGGCCAGGTTGTCCTCTTCCTATGCACAAATCTCACGCCGCCAGTGGGGCCGCCGATGCCCCAGGCTTGCCCACTATCACTATCGTCCCCTGCGACCATCACCGGCACCCTCACCGAGGCCGACGTCATCGCATCGCCCGTGGTGGGCGGTCAGGGAATCGACCCCGGGGCGGCGGGCTTCGCCGAGATGGTCAAGGCGATCAGGACAGGCTCGGCTTACGTCAACGTGCACACGACAAATCATCCGTCCGGTGAGATACGTGGCCGCCTCGGCCGCCCGGACCACGACCACGACGGCCATTAAGAACGCACCCTTCAGCTCAAAACGGAAATTCCCGTTGGAATCATAAGTTCCGGTTCGCAAGGAAGGGCCCGGCGCCCGAGTGACGTGACCCAGGAACCGGGCCAGTCTTTACATCTTCTTCAAAACAGATAGGCCCGAGCCTGGAGTTTTCCCCTCCGAGACCCGGGCCTCGCTGCTGCTAAATTTATGGTCCTGACGTTTCTGAGTACCTAAAACAAAATAAAGTGCCCGGTCCCCAAGGCATCGCTGTCTTGAAAACCGGGCATTGGCTTTCCGCTCTGCTATTTCTCTTACTTCACTTCAAGCTGTCCCCGCCAGTTATTGCCCTCGCGAACGAAGGCGATGGACTTGACGTGCAACCCCGTCGGAACCGACATCGTCGCTTTCAGTGTGTTAACGCAACCCTGACCAAAATAGTCCTCCTCTTTGTTCTCCATTTCCACCTTTACTTCTACCGCGGCCGCCTCGGAAGAGGCGGGTC
>QHYS01000129.1:49624-55913 GCA_003223325.1 Acidobacteriota bacterium | reverse complement strand
GCAGAATTGCGCGGGCGATCTCTGCTGCTAGTTGAGTGCAGCTGCTATCCAGCTCCGTGCGCGCAGCTTCGATTTCCGCACGTATACGTGATTTGGCCTCTTGTATCTCCTCGTTCGCGCGCTGTCGCGCCTGTTGGATGGAGGCGCCGCGCTCAACAAGCACGGCGCGCCGCGCCGTTTCTTGCTCCCGGAACAGTTCTGCGCGAGCTTTGCGCAACGCTTCCTGGTGCGCGCGTCTCTTTTCCTGGGCGTTCTTGCGCAGTTCTTCGGCCTGGCGTCGGGCCCCTTCGATACGCCTGCCGCGCTCCTGCACGACACGCTCGATGGGAACGAAAAACGACCAACGCAGGAAGAGGTAGAACAAAAAAACAATGACGGCCGTGGGTGTTGCGGCCAGAAAAAGATCACCGAGCTGTTTCAGAATTTCCATGGGAGGCTTGCGCCATCAATCCGCATTCGCTGCCGAAATACTTTCTGCGCGCAGAAGAGCGGGCAGAACTCCGCCCGGCCGATCTGGAGACACGCAAACAAAGGAGGAGATTTATAGCATTCGCACTGCGTTCCGTCAACGCCCGGGCTGACTCCTCAATTCCAACCGGCGTGTTGTTTGACCACACTTTGCGGCGGCAGCTATAATCCACATCGGCGCGGAAAATTAGGTATTCTTGAACGCGCCCAAAGCGTCCGGCCAACTCACAGCGTTCGGTGGAAACGACGCAACACCGACTCCGCGTGCCGTTATCCTTCTCAACTTGCAGGTACCAGCCAGGCAGAACGAGCGGCGCCGGCCTCAGGAGCGAAAGATGCTGAAAGCGACGCAGCTGCGTCCAGGAATGATTATCGTTCACGACGGGGACCTTTATTCGGTCCACAGCGTGGACCACCGCACGCCCGGCAACAAACGCGGAGCCATGGCGACACGCATGCGCAACCTGCGCAGCGGATCGATTATCGATTATCGCTTCCGGGCTGAGGACTTTGTCGAACGCGCCGTGCTCGACGAGGTCGAATTCCAATATCTCTACTCCGATGGGGAAGGCTACCACTTCATGAATACGGAGAGTTTCGAGCAGCTCAGCGTCAGCGGAGAAGTGCTCGGCGACGCCGTCAATTACCTCATACCCAGTCTGGTGCTGAAGCTCGAATTCTACGAAGGCAAGCCCATCGGCGCGCTTCTGCCCGATACCGTGGACCTGACCGTGGTAGACACCGAACCCACCGTACAAAAAGCTACCGCTAGCGCGGTGATGAAACCTGCCAAGCTCGAGACCGGCTTGACCATTCAGGTACCGCCGTTCATTTCCAATGGCGACAAGGTCAAAGTGGACACCTCCGAGGCCCGCTACGTACAGCGAGCGCAATAAACGGTGAGACCTTAACCGCCGCTGCGGACCTAATTTAATTTAGCTCGTAATCAGAGCCGCGCTGCCATGAACCGCGGACTGAGAGAAAAGCGTGAGGCGGCTGCTATGAAACTCGCACAGACAAAGCTAGCACTCGCTTACTGAATCTTTTGTTCAGTCTCGGATTGTGGGGCTTCTTCCCGTTCATTCGGTAAATTGGAGAGTGTCGCAGATCGATTCGAGAGAAGGCGTTTTACATCATTGGCAGGAATTGCGACAGTCAGATTTTCACCGCCTTCGAGCTTCATAGTGGTGATCCCGACTACCTCTCCCGCCATGTTGAACAACGGCCCGCCGCGACTGCCGGCAGATATGGGCGCAGTCATTTGTAAGAACCTGCCACCTGGTTGTTCGGCTGCGCGGATTCCGTTGACGATTCCAATAAAAACGGTTGATTCGAGAGAAAGCGGACTTCCAATAGCGACAACTTCTTCCCCCACTTGGACTCGGTCAGAATTTCCGAGAGTGAGTGTCCGGAAGTTTTGGCCGTGCGCCTTAATGACGGCAATGTCGCGGGCTTTATCGGATGCGAGCACCCCATCGACAACATAAGAAGCGCCATCAGGGAGCCTCACGACGGCAGAGCTGCCTTCTTCGATTACGTGATAATTGGTTACGATGAGACCGTCCTTGCTCACAAAGAAGCCGCTACCTTGGGCGATAGGTATATCTTTGTCCGACATAACAATGGAGACGACGGACCCGTTTGCGGCTTTGACTATCGCCGGGATGTCCTTTGGAGATCGTGTCGGCTGCGGGCGTTGCTGCCGCGGAGGATGACCTGAACCTTGCTGCTGCGCACCAGAATTCTGTCCGGTTAACGCAATTAGACAAATCAAGAGAAGAAGTTTCATGCCAAAACGCTCGCCAATCGTCTTCTTCATTAAAGACTTTGTACAACTGAGGGTCGCGCGGCCCATCTCGCCGGCTTGTGGGGCGCACAACCCTATTCTAAGCACCGCCCCGCGCCCGCTTGAGTTCAACCCTACGCCTACGTATCGAGGAAGGTAACTCCCATGAAACACGCTGGCTGTGCACCATCCTCGTGCTGTGCCTGGCCGCAGGGTTCCGGCCTTTATTTTTTGCGCTCACTCGTCAATAGCCAGCCGGGCACCCGTGGATACCTCGACGCTGGTCCTCATGCGCGCCGGCGCGGAAGATGGCATGGGAGGCGAGAATGGCTAAGAAAATCGTTGTCTATCCACTCGGAGGCACTTGTGCCAATGGATTCCAGTGCGCGCACGCGGTGGTTGAACCAAAAAATGAAGGCGACACAGTGCTGTGCACAAAATGTTGCGATGAATGGGAGAAAGGGTCGGAAATTATAAGGGCAACCGAGACCCACTTGAATTGGGCGCAGCGGCTGTTGGTGCGCAAAAAAGCCAGAAACGAGAGGCCGCCGCTGTTTAATGTCATGCCGGAATACAAAGCGCGCTGACTCCGGCGCGCTGGGCCGAGGACGGAGCCGCCGTATCGAACCTTTTGCTTTTCATCGTAAATGTCCACAGTCTGCAAGACGAGCGCGGTAAGAGGAATCTGGTCTCCTTTTAGGTGATCGGCATAACCACTTCCATCTTGACGCTCGTGATGCCAGCGGATGATGGACAAGACCTGCCGGAACGATTTCAGGGGCGCGCAAATGCGTGCGCCGATCACGGTATGCGCCTCCATCAGCTCGCGTTTATGCGCGTCGAGCGGACCGGGCTTGAGCAGCACGCGTTCCGGCACGGCGACCTTGCGAATGTGAACCACGCCTCCACGACGCAGCGCGATCAGATCGTCCTGCGATAATCCCAGCCGTTCGATGCATTTTTTTCCGGGCCGAAGCCCCGCAGATTTTTTCGAGCCAGGGACGTTCGGCGCCAGGAGCGGGAGGAAGAGGAGCACACACCCGTCGCCGCTCGACGGAAAATCGAAGAAACGAATTACAGGAAGGGGCGGAACCATTGTCCCCGTGGCTCGGGGCGTGTCAAGCAAACCTCGCCGGCGGTTGCCCGGCTAGTTGCCCGCCGGAAAGAAGACGCGGCGGAAGATGGCGTCCACCTGGTGGAGCTGACGGTCGAGATCGAAGGTGCGCGCGAGAGCGGCGCCATCGAGAAATTTCGTGATACGCGCATCGCACGCGACGCGTTCGCGAAAACTGCTATCGGATTCCCAGGCGCTCATGGCGTTTTCCTGCACCCATTGATAGGCGGCATCACGCGGCGCGCCGGCTTCCACAAGATCGAGTAGAAGCTGTCCGGAGAAGACCAGCCCTTGCGTGGCGTCCAGATTTCGCCGCATGCGTTCGGGAAACACGCGCAGGCCGGTGAGAATATCGGTCATCCGCGCGAGCATGTAATCGATCAGAACCGTGGAATCGGGGAGGATAATGCGCTCGACGGAACTGTGCGAGATATCGCGTTCGTGCCAGAGCGCGACATTTTCGAACGCCGCTTGCGCATTGGCGCGCAGCACGCGCGCCAAGCCGCAAATTTGCTCGCAGCTTACCGGATTGCGCTTGTGCGGCATGGCCGAGCTGCCGCGCTGGCCTGCGGCAAAAGGCTCTTCGGCCTCGCGCACTTCGGTGCGCTGCAGATGTCGAATCTCCAGGGCGATTTTCTCCAGCGTAGCGGCGAGGATCGCCAGCGTGGCAAGAAATTCAGCGTGGCGGTCGCGCTGGATCACCTGCGAAGCAACCGGCGCAGGCTCGAGCCCGAGCCGCCGGCAGATCGCCTCTTCGACTTGCACGCCGAGATGCGCGGCATTGCCGACCGCACCGGAAATTTTCCCCACCGCCATTTGCCGCGCGGCATGGCAGAAGCGTTCCTGATTGCGGCGATTTTCTGCGAACCAGTTGGCGATCTTGAGACCGAAGGTGATCGGCTCGGCGTGCATGCCGTGGGTGCGGCCGATCTGCGGAGTGTGCTGAAATTCGTGCGCGCGCTTTTCGAGCACCGCGCCGAGGCGCTTGAGGCCCGCATCGATCAGGCGCGAAGCCTCGCGCACCTGCAGCGCCTGAGCTGTGTCCACAACGTCGTTCGAAGTCAGGCCGTAATGTAGCCAGCGCGCCGCTTCAGGATCGCAGATCGCTTCGCCCAGGGCCAGTGTGAACGCGATCACATCATGCCGCACGCGCGCTTCGATTTCGAGCACGCGCGCCGCATCTACGCGCGCGCGTTCGCGAATGCGCGCCGCCGCTTCCCGCGGCACCACGCCGCGTTCGGCTAGCACGTCGGTCGCGGCGAGCTCGACTTCGAGCCAGCGTTCGAGCCGGCCCTGATCGGTCCAGATCTCGCCCATCTGCGGGCGCGTGTAGCGCGCGATCATGAGAGCTCAGAATTCTCCCGTTTCGGCTTGGAATTTGCAAACGGGAGATTTGGAGGAATTTGCTTTTAGGTGAAATATGCGGGAAAAGCAAATTCTTCGTCTGCCTCTGCTCGTCGCGCCCCCTTCGTTTCCTGCTACTCGACGGCGCGGAGTCCCCGAAATGACACGGATTTTTGTTGGCTTGCTATAACTGAATGGGGGCGAGAGGCTCGTGCTGCGAAGCGATCAGCAGGTCGCCGCGAAAGGCGAATAAGCTTGGGCGGCGCCCCAGGGCTTCTTCCGCGCAGATGCGCGCGACGTCGGGGTTATTGTTGTTTTCCGAGAGATGCGCCAGCACCAGATAGCGCGGGCGCGCGTCGAAACCTTCGGGATCGGCAAGAAACGCGCTGACCGTCTCATTCGAGAGATGGCCGGTGCGGCTCATGACGCGCTGCTTGACGTGCCAGGGATAAGGGCCGACCTTAAGCATCTCCACGTCGTGATTCGATTCAAGCACCAGACCATCGCAATCGCGCAAGTGCTGCTTCACCAGTTCCGGCATATAACCGAGATCGGTCACGAGCGCGAGCTTCACGCCGGCAGCTCGAAATGTGAAGCCGAGCGGATCGATGGCGTCGTGGGGAATGCGAAACGGCGCGACTTCGATATCGCCCACGCAAAATCCCCGGCCGGCCTCGATGAACTCGACGCGCTCGAAGCGGCGCGCGTGCCGCTCGGGAAGAAAGCGCAGGGTTTCGGCATGCGTCTCAGCGGTGAGATATACGGTGGTGTGCCATTTGGAAAGAAGGGCGGGGAGACCGCCGACATGATCGGTGTGTTCGTGGGAGACGACGATGCCGTCGAGGCGGTTGACCGAGTACGCAAGAGCGGCGAGCCGCCGCAGTGTTTCGCGCTTCCCCAAGCCCGCGTCCAACAGCAGGCGCGTCCGGGAAGTCTCGAGCAAGGTGCAGTTGCCCGAACTGCCCGACGCGAGAATGCTTACGCGAAGGCTGATGGACTCTCCCCCGGATCCGGGACTGCCTTTATGCACCCGCCGTAAAAACCCTAAAAAATGCGGCCGCACGGATGATCGCAAAGCGCGGGGCGCGCGTCAATGCGATTCGAAAAAGTCTGTAATCGGAAAATTTCAGCATGCCAGCAGCTCGCGTTTTAACTGGAAGCCGTCGAGCGGGCCAACGACAGTGGCGGCAATTTTCCGCGGCTCGAAAAATTCCAGGGCCGTCTGATGCACGCCTTCTGCAGTAACGGCTTCAATCGAGGCGTGCAGTTCGTCAACACTGAAGAAGCGCCCGAAATAGATTTCCTGGCGCGCCAGATTGGACATGCGCGCCCCCGGCGATTCGAGCGAAAGTACCAGGGAGCCCTTCAACTGGTCCTTGGCACGGCGGAGTTCGTCTGCGCCGACGAGCTCCTTTTTCAGGCGCGCAAACTCGCGCGCGATGGAGCGTAGCACGCGTCCGGTAGTGCTGCGGCTCGTGCCGGCATAAACCGAAAGCATGCCCGCATCGGAATAAGGATTAAGCTCGCTGAAGACGGCATAGGCCAGTCCCTGGCGTTCGCGGATATTCTGAAACAGC
>QHYS01000129.1:30861-49591 GCA_003223325.1 Acidobacteriota bacterium | reverse complement strand
GCGGCGGGGATGCGCGAGAGGATAAGACGGCGCCGCCAGAGTGATGTGCGCTTGCTCGAGCGCGGGCTTATTGCGCGTGATCAAGCATGCATGGGTGCGCGGGGCGGTTCGGCTGTTCGGAGACGTCTGCAGCTTGCTTTTGAGACTGGCAAAGGGCTTATCCACAAGCTTCAAGAGGTCGTCGATATGGACATTGCCGGCGGCGGTGATCACCGTATTCGCCGGCATATACCAGCGCTCAAAGCAGTTCACGATGGACTTACGCGTAAACCGCCGCACCGTGGTGCGCGTGCCCAGGATGGGCGCTCCCAGCGGATGCCCGCGCCAAAAGCTCTGCGTAAGCATTTCGTGCGCCAGCGACTCGGGATTGTCGTCCTCCATTCGGATCTCTTCCAGGATGACGTGCTTTTCCTTGGCGATATCTTCTTCAGCAAACACGGGGGCGAGCACCAGATCCGAGAGCACATCAAAAGCGATGGGCAGATTCTCGTCCAACACCTTGGCGTTAAAGCTGACCATCTCTTTCGAAGTGAAGGCGTCGAGCAAGCCGCCCACGGAATCCATCTCGCGGGCGATCTGTTCGGCGGTGCGCCGGGAAGTACCCTTGAAAACCATGTGCTCGATGAAATGGGCGATCCCATTCAGGCCGTTTGGTTCGCTGCGTGAACCGGCGCGCACCCAGATGCCGATGGCCACTGAACGCATGTGCGGCATATGCTCAGCGACAAGCACCAAGCCATTCGGCAGCGCTTCTCGTTCGATAGAAATTCCCGCTCGCGTCATCGTTCATAAAATAATGGCACATTCACCACGGAAAAACTATTCCGCAATGCGGGCGCCAGTGAGGATGCGTGGACAATTCGTCACCTGGGAAACTCCGCATTCGCACATGCTATGATGAAATCCAAGGGCGGAATTTCCATGCCTCGCCGGATGCAAGACTCTACTCATGCAGATGGAAGAAATTCTGGCGCTGATTCTCGATCTGCGTCTGTTTTGCGCGATCTGTTAGGGAGATCACGCGAGGATTTGCGTAAGCTGATGGAGGAGATAGGCGAGCCGGCTTACCGTGGTGCCCAGCTTTATCACGCGCTTTATGCCGAGCGGCGTCGTGCTTTTGCGTCCATGAGCAATCTGCCCGCGGCGCTGCGCCAGCGCCTCGCGGATGATTTTTGCGTGGACATGCCGACAATTTCGCAGCGCTTTCGTTCGAGCGACGGCGCGGTGCGTTACCTGCTATCGCTTGCGGATGCCAGCGGCGCACAGCACACGGGCGAATCGCCCGCGCGCGTGGAGGCCGTTTTTATGCCCGCCGACGGCCGCCAGACGATCTGCGTTTCGACGCAAGCGGGATGTGCGGTGGATTGCCACTTTTGCCTGACGGCCCAACTCGGGCTCGTGCGCAATCTCACGGCCGGAGAAATTCTGGCCCAGATTCTCATCGTGCTCGAGGATCATCGCGAGTCACTCGCACCGCGCACCAACGTCGTACTCATGGGACAGGGTGAACCACTCTTGAACTACGAACCCGTGATGGCGGCGCTGCGCATCATGCTTGATGCTAATGGCATGGCGCTTGCTCCACGCCACGTCACGCTTTCCACCAGCGGCATCGTTCCGGGAATCGAAGGTTTGGCTCGCGAAAAAGTCAGGCCCAAGCTCGCGATTTCTTTGAACGCCTCGACCGACGAAGAGCGCGACGCCATCATGCCGATCAATCGTAAATATCCGCTCGCAGCGCTGCTGGCGGCCTGCCGGAAATATCCTTTGAGACCATGGGAACGGCTCACATTTGAATACGTGCTCCTCGGCGGCTTCAACGATGCGCCGGAAGATGCCCGCCGAGTGGTAAGACTCCTCACAGGGCTGCGCGCGAAGGTCAATCTCATTCCCTGGAACCCGGGTGACCTGCCTTATCGCCCTCCGGCTATGGAACAGTTAAATGAATTTCGCGATGTCCTCGCCGCGAAGAGCGTTCCCGTATTTGTGCGCTATTCCCGCGGGCAGGACATCCGCGCGGCGTGCGGGCAGCTTGCACTCGGCGGAGCCGGCACCGTTGTTTCCACGATCGCATCGGTTCCGCCGCCTGGGCGACCTCAGCATACGCGACTTTTTTGACCGCGGGAGTACTGGCGCTTGAGAGGCCATGCTGGGGAGCCGGCTAGCGCCGAGCGCACGCAAAACCGACGTGCGCCGACTGAGTCCGCCTAGCGCGAAGTCGCCGAGATTCCGATCATGCTCATCATACGGCCGGTGCCGGCGCCCTCTTTTCGATAACTGAAGAACAGGTCACTTCTGCAGCCGGTACAAAGCGCGCTGACAGCAATATTCCGCGGATTCACACCGGCGTCGACGAGTTGCCAGCGATTAGCGGCGCGCAAATCAAGCCGCACGCGTTCCGGCGGCGGCTCGTGGCCGGGCGGCATCATGTTGAGCCAGGGAAGCGGGTTCGGCTCCTCGCCTGTAGCGGAGCGCTCGAATGGCCCCTCGAACCATTCTGCGGCCCGCGCAAACTGCGCGGCAAAGGCTTGCGCGACTTCCGGCCCGACTTCATAACAACATGGGCCAATGGCCGGGCCCAGCGCGGCTACTACGTCTTCCGGCTGGGTGCCGAACTCGAGGCGCATTCTGCCGAGCGTCTTAGCGACGACTCGCGCCAGGGTGCCGCGCCATCCGGCATGTACCGCGCCGACCATACGTCGGCGCGCATCGGCCAACAGAATCGGGATACAGTCGGCAGATAGAACCCCAAGGAACAAGCCCGTTCGGGTGCAGAGTACGGCATCGCCCTGCGGAGGGCGCGCGGAAGGTTTCGAGATGACGTGTACGACGTCGGAATGAATCTGCTGCAGAGTGATCAGTGATTCTTCGGTGAGCACGTTAGCACGCGCCTTTGACCCTAGCTTTCGGTTCAAGATCGCAAGCGCTAGCGCCTTGCGGTTTTGTGCCACCGCATCGCGTGAATCCCAGTCCGTGAAGCCCAAATTGAGTGCGGCAGCTCCGTTGAGCCAGCTCGCTCCGCTTTTTCGGGTACTGAAGCCATGGACAACCCAAGGAACCGCGTCAAAAAGCTTGGCGTTGAGAATCTCCAGGCCCGAAATGCAGCGCAAAGCCCAACCATCCTCGATGATGTTTGGGGCCGGGGCGTTACGGGTTTGCGGCCGGATGGAGTGCGCCCTCCGCATTATTGTCGTCTCCGCCAGACTGCGTTGGGTCCATTAGTTCTCACATCGGTGTTTAACCTTACCGCGCTGAAAGCACTTCCGTCGAGAGGTAGCACAATGGAATCGCCAAAAAAGGCACGGCGCCGCTGTATAATCCGCTGGCCGCTGGTCCCTCGGTTCGTACGGCCGGATTCAATAGGGAGAAATAGGCGACGTGATTGTCGGTTTGGGGGTGGACATGGAAGAAGTTACGCGGCTTGGCGAGGCAATCAAGCGCCACGGCCGAGCCTTCCTCGAACGGATCTTTACTCCGGCAGAGATCGCATACTGTGAACGTCATCGTGATCCGGAGGAGCGCTACGCCGCGCGCTTTGCCGCCAAGGAGGCGACCATGAAGGCTCTCGGCACCGGTTGGGGCAAAGGCGTGCGCTGGCGCGATATTGAAGTGGCGCGAATGCCCGGCGGACGGCCAACCATCGTTCTCCATGGCGTTGCCCGCGAGCACGCAGAACGCATGGGGGCGCAACGCGTCAGCTTGAGCATCACGCATACCGGCAATTTCGCATTGGCCGAAGTCATTTTGGAAGACTGAAGTACGCGAAAAGATCGCATCGGTTAGAATACGAGGGATGGTTAGTAGGTATTCTTCGCCGTGGTCGGGAATACTCGACGGGCGAGACGCATCATTGTGTCTTCATGTCTTCTTCTTTTCTTTGTCAAGCTTGAGAGAAATCACGATGTCTTTGCGGCTGTCGAAGCTGGAGAGGGTACGCGTGTTCGAAGTCATGTTGCCGCTTTCCGCATGTAACTCGTAATCGACGTTGGGATCAAGGCCGCTGAAGCGATACTCGCCGGACTTATCGGAGATATAGGTCCTCACCGCCAAGGTCCGGACGTTCTTCAGATATACGACCGCCGAGGTGACAGGATTTTCCGCCTTGTCCAGTACCGCCCCGTGAACCGTGCGCAATTCGGATTGTTGGGCCCACGTTGGAAGCGCCAGTAACGTGAGCACTAAGAGCGCGTCCGAGGCGCGAAAACTCGCCTTCCGGCGTAGCGCAGACTCCGACACCCTAGCTGATCTCATCGTGTTCCTTTCCGCCTGGACCACTAGAGTACACCGCACAGCGAAAGCGTACACCGTTAAGGAGATAACGTTTGCTGCTGGATCTAAGATGCCATCAGTAAGGTGCTCAGTTGTAGCCCGTCAGCCTGAGAGTTACTCCTCGAAGTCTTCCTCCTCGTCTTCCAAGGCTTCGTCCGGCGTATCACCGTCTTCTCCTTCGGTTTCCGCCTCTTCCTCGTCTTCGGAGATGACGTTCAAATGCACAGGATGGGTCTGAACAACCTCCAGCTCGGCTTCACATTCCGGGCAATTCAGAATCTCGCCCTCTTCCACTTCGTCCTCATCGAGATCAATCTCGACGGCGCATTCCGGGCAGCGCACCACAGCCGGACCTCCTGGCCAAGCATGGCTCTTTGACGCAAGCGTATTATATTACGTGGGTGAGTCAAGGGGGGAGCCACCCCAGTTCATGAGCAACCGTGAGTTTCCCGAGTGGCCCCTGGTGGGCGTGGGCGGCGTGGTGATCGATCAGGATCGGGCGCTCCTGGTGCGCCGCGCCAGGGAACCGGCATTGGGCGAATGGACCATCCCTGGAGGATTGCTGGAAGTTGGGGAGACACTCTCTGCCGCGGTCGAGCGCGAACTCCGCGAAGAGACTGGGCTTATTGTGCGAGTGGTGGAGCTCATCGAAGCGCTGGAGCGCATTTTTTCAGATTCTGAGGAGATTCGGACTCGGCAAGATCCTGCGCACCTTCCGTCCGCCTCTCAGGAAGTCACTCGGACCTTGCGTGCGAGCCCGCGGCCACGCTATCACTATGTCATTCTCGACTATTTGTGCGAGCGCGTGTCCGGAGCCCCAGTGGTTTCCGCCGAAATCAGCGATCTGGCCTTTGTGCGCGAGCAAGAGCTGGCGAATTATGCGCTTACACCCGCTGCGACCCGAGTGTTGCACAAGGCCTTTGCCATGACTCGTGCTCGAGCAGAAGCGTAAAGGATTTTGGCCGCACTGCGACCGGATCCCTCGGACCGGCTCAATTGGCTCACTGCAAAATCCTGGCTACGCATGGCTGACTCTGATTGGCACAGGGGACGTTCGCGGTCACTTCTCGCGTGCGGCGCGAATGAGAGATTCCATGTGATCGAGGTAACGTTCGAAGGCGCGGCGCCCGGCGGCGGTGAGGCGGTATTTCGTCTTGGGCAGCCGGCCATCAAACATTTTCGTGCAATTGATGTAAGCAGCTTCCTCGAGCTTGCGGGCGTGCACAGAGAGATTCCCGTCAGTCGTTCTGAGCAACGCCTTCAATTCGTTGAAAGTGAGAGAAGGATTGACGGCCAAGGCGCTGACAATTCCCAGCCGCATGCGCTCGTGAATCAGGCGGTCGAGCGCCGGGGCCAGGGGCTCTTGACCCTCACTGCTGACTGCGGAGAGGCGCAGCTCCTGAGTGCGGGATTTGGAAATGCGCTCTGCGGTCGCGGTTCCTAGCTTAGCTCTCACATGACCTCCTAATCAGGCGCAATTTTACAAGGCGCTCAGCCGCCGTACTTCCGGGCAATCACCAATCCGAAGAAGATTTGCAAGCCGCCAAAGCCAGCCATCATGTAGCCGTTGCCCCAGGAAGCCGGCGAAATCAGGGCCGCGGCGCCAAGAGCAATAAAGCAAACGCCCATCATCGGCACCACACGTACAGAAAAAGAACCGCCACTGACGACTGCCGTGCCGTACAGCAACAACCACATCCCCGGCAGCAGGCGGAGATCGCCATCGCGATAAAGCGCCGCGGTCAACAACGCGCCAACGAGCATGGGTGGCGCGAAACCAAGCGCGAACTTGCGGCCTGGTCCGGAGAAAAGCGGCACACGAGCGGCGTGGGCCTTCTGGGCGACCGTAAGGACCGCAAGAACCATAGCCAGAGCTGCTTCCGCCAGCCATACGAAAATCCCGCGAGCCGCGGTGGGTTGATGCGAGGAAATGGCGGCGGCAGCGAGCGCAGTGAATCCAATAGCGGCGCCACCCCAGCCCGGAACAGCGGTGAAAGACCCGGCACGCTCCATCGTCTCGCGAATAAAGCGGAGATTGTCTGCCGCACGGTCTTCGAGGGGAACAAGCACGGGACGAGGCGACCGAGCAGGTTCTGCCGGAGCCATAGATTTACGAGCATACGCGCGGACAGAAGGTTGTCAAGTTCTTGGCACCACAGACACCACAGAGACCACAGAGCACCACAGAGTCTAGCCGGTCAGCAGGTCAACTGGTCTTCGGTTTCCAGCCGTACTGGCCGACGAGGGGAACAAAGCGACAATGGTAAAGGGCGCGCTTACTGAGCGCTTTGCCGTGCTTCTCCACACGCAGGAGTCGCTGCTCATCCGGGGTTCCCACCGGGAGAATCAGACGGCCGCCTTCTGCGAGCTGTGCCGCTAGCGGCGGCGGAATGTCCGGCGCCGCCGCGGTGACAACGATGGCATCGAAGGGAGCCTCGTCCGGCCATCCCAGAGTTCCATCGCCGACGTGTACTTGCACATTGCCGTAACCCAGCCTTCGCAGCCGCTCGCGGCTGTCAATGGCAAGATCTTCATACATCTCCACGGTATGCACTTCACGCGCGAGCAGCGAGAGCACGGCGGCTTGATAACCACAGCCCGCACCGATCTCTAGCACGCGTCCGTCGCCTGAGAGTCCTGGCGCTTCGGCCATCGCCGCAACCATGAAGGGCTGCGATATCGTTTGACCATGGCCAATGGGAAGCGGCCGGTCGCTATAGGCTTCATTAGCGAACTCCGGGGGTATGAATTCATGGCGTGGAACGCTGAGCATGGCCGCGAGGACGCGCTCATCCCGGATGCCTCGCCGGCGAAGCTGCCGCTCGACCATCTCCCGGCGACGCAACGCCGGATCCACTTGAGCAGTGAGGGCAGCAGGGTGGAAGCCATTGCCGCCCGCGGAACCGTCCTGGGAATCAGACACGAAGCCCCCTGCGCACTACTTGAATCGCTGCCTGCGGACGACATCGACACCAAAGGTTCCGTTTTCGTCGCGCAGGGCCACTACGGAAACATCGGGCCGCACCGTATATTCGATCTGAATCACCTGCTCCTGTGTGGAAGTGACATCAGTGCTGTAAGTAATGACAAGGTTGTGCGAAACCTGCTCGGCGATGGTGACCCGAGCCCCGGGATTCTGCGTGGCACTGGTAGCTGCGAGATAGTCGGGATCGACACTGAAATGCCGAACGCCAAATAGCCTTTGCACGCGGCCGCCCAGCTGAGAGGAGATGGCTTCGGAAAGCAGCGTGGTGGCGCCGAGTTGCGGAGTTTGGACGGCCGCGGCGCCGCCCCGAAGCACGCTCTCCCCGCCGGGCTGTCCGAGGGCCAGCAGCGTGATGATGTCGCTTGAGGGCAGGGGTGGATCGGAGCGATAAGACATCGTCAGATGGCTGGCCGGGCCGGTGAAATCCACGGTGACTTCGTATTGCTGGATCGTGGTGCTGACTTCGACATTAAGCACCGGATCGGCGCGAAAAGGATTGACGAAGTTCAGATCGCCGCGCGTCAAACGGTACTGATTGCCGCGCATGCTCAGCCCCCCGCTCAACAGGTGGATGTTTCCCAAAAGAATGGGGTGGTCCCAAGTGCCGCGCACACGAACGTTCGCTTCGCTCTGGAATCTGCCGCTGGACCATTCGATCACTGCGGCGGGAGTAGTATCCGCTTGCACATCGAACTGTAAGTTGCGCAAGAAAGGCGAGGTTGCACGGGGTCCGTTAGTGGTCTCTGGGGAAGAGGCGATCAAAGAGGTAACATCGAAGCCCTCCGACATCAACAGGCGATCGGCAGTGACGTGGCCGGAAAGAGTAGCCGCCTGCGTCGTGCCCAGCAAGCGCAAATCGCCTCCCGCGAGCCAGCTCGTACCGACCGGATAGCGCACGCGCACCTGCTCGGTGCGCGCGGTGAGGTCGTAGCTCAGCGGTCCATTGTCGTAGGTCAGCGATCCGGAAAGCAGGAGGCGGCCGCCTCCCGTCTCCGATGTAACGTCATTAAACGTAATGCGGCTGGCATCAAAAATGAAGTCGCCTGCAAGCTGGCTCAGGCCGGCGGGAAAATCTCCGTAACGCGCCGACGCATCTTGGACATGAACGCGCCCGGTGATCCGCGGGCTTGAGAGAGTGCCGACAATTGAGGCATCCATTTGCGCCGGTCCGCGAACGTCCAGATTGGGCACGAATCCGCTGAACAGCCGCAAGTTGGCGGCTCCCGCGACGCGCATATCCAAAGCGCGATCGGCGGCAAATCGCGCGAAGCCACTGACGCGGAAGTCCGTGTCCACGCCGCGCAAGTTTGCCTGGCGCACTTGCACCTCATGATTTCCATACCGTAGCTGTACAGGACCTTGGTTCTGCAACTTGATGTATTGGTAGTCAAACGAGACTTGCGTCAGGTTGGCATCGACAGAAATCATGTCCGGCTGTAAGAGAGCGCCGGAGATGCCAAATTGACCGTCGATCTGGCTGTGGCCGGTGAGTCCGGTCAAATGCAGCGCGCTGACGATGAGAGGATCGAGATCGATCTGCGAAACCGTGACTTGCCCAGAAAGCGGGTAGGCTCCGGCCAACGATACGTCTACGTTGCCGTGCAGCTCTCCCGGAGAGATGGCCGAATCGACTTGTAAGGCGAGCTTGGAGCCATCGGACTGAACCCTAGCGTCGAAACTGCCAATCTCCTCATTTCTGAGCTTCAGGTCGACTAGACGTAGCGAACCATCCAGCTTGGGTGCAAACAGCGGACCTTGCCCGCTCAAGTGAAAACTGATGTTGCCGCCGACGGGCAGCCGCGGAGTCTGGATGCCCGTGACACCCTCGAGCGGCAACCCCGCGCCCGTCAGGTCGAAAACGGCCTGGCCATCGGTGGTGTGGTAAGTGAAATTTCCGGTCAGCAGACCCGGGGCGGTTGGATTCACACTTACCGCCGGCGGCACCAAGCGCAATTCGGCGTTGGCGATGCGCACTTCGCCGTGATGGATCGTCATCTCACCCCGCGCTCTATCGAAGCGCCAGCCCCAGGCTTGAGGATCGACTACATCGAAGAGGCCGGTCAGCTCCGGATTGGCGTGCGTTCCGCGGCCATGAAAGGTTCCGCTGAGCAAGCCATGCGCAGGATAGGAATATCCGAGCAGCGCTTGCAGCCCATCCGTGTCAGTACGCACGAGAGTGGCATCCAACTGCCAGGAATTTTCCGGTTGGAAACTCCAGTTATCCAGCGTTAGCGATAGCTCGAGCTGAGCCGAGGAGCGGTCGCGGCGCACGTTTGCCCGAGTGAAACTGAACTCCTGGGGCGAATAGGACATGTCGCCCTCAATTTGGTCCCAGGAGAGCTTGTCGTAACGCGCGTTTGTTCCCGTCACATGCCCGCTGAAGCTTGGCCGCGACAGCGGCCCGGTTACGTGCCCCTGCCAATGAAAACGCCCGGCCATGACTTTGGGCTCGGCGTTCTTACCTCGCAGGCGATTGATGAAGTCATCCCAAGGAACCAGGTCCTGGGAATCAAAGGTCGCGTCGAGCTTGGAAGTCTGCGCCGCTAGAGTTCCGCTGAACTGCACGTTGCTCGACGGCGTGTCGATATGGCTGGCGTTCAGCACCACGTCGCGTTCCGCCATGCTGTAGTGATAATCGAGACTTGCCATGACAGGAATCTGGCCTGCCAGCAATTGGTGCCTCGGAACCCAAACAGAAATGCCGCGGGAATCCAGGTTCTTGAAATCCGCGATCCAGGTAGTGACCGCTTGCACGTCGGCAATGCCGCCCCAATGCAGCGGAACGATCGGGAGATTGTCATTGTTAACGGCGGCAAGCAGCGTGGCAAGGTCCATGTCGTGCGCATGGGCGTTCACGCGAAAACCAAGCGTGTGAAAGTCGAGATGAGCCTGGCCGTCAATCGCCCCGCCTAGTGCCTGGGCCGAAAAATCGGGAACTTCAAGAGCGGCGCGGTCCGCGCGGTAACTGCCTCGGGAACTGATCCCGGAGCTGTGGAACCAGTCATAGGGCATGCTAATGTCCGCTGCGGAATAACTCCCATTTACCGCCAAGCGCCCATCCGCAAGATGTCCGTTGCCAGCGAAATCGACATTTCCCGAGGGGCTGTTGGGTTTGCGCAAGATTGAGCGAATATCTTCGAAATCCAGATGACCGCGATAGCGAAAGACCCAATTCGGCTTTGCAAAGCTGGAATTCGAAAGCTGCGCGTCGATCGAAGTATGGGGCGCTTTCCAAAGCAGTTGTGTGACCGAAAACGAATCGCGCTCCAGTGTAAAACGCACGGATAGATCCGACTCAAACGGAAGATAACGGCGGGCCACGAGTTCCATCTCCTGCCAGCGAAACTGACCCAGGTACATGGGTTTCGCATCGAGCTCCGCATAATCAACAGAAAGCTCAAAGCGCCCGCCCTCGGCTACCAGGGGGACGCGCACGTCATTAAATAGCACTTCGCCCTGCTCCAGCCGCAGCCGCCGCGCCACGACCTCGAAGATACGCTCGCGCAGAGCGTTCTCTTGCGTGGAGCGTCGTGCTATCGGCACATTGATCGAGCCATCGCGCTCCAGGCGAACGTGCAATACCGGGTGGCTGACTTCCACATCACCCAGGGAAATCCGGCGCCCCCACACGGAGTCGATGCGCAAGCCCACCTCTAGCCGGTCGGCATGGAAGAATGGCGGCGTGCCGTCGGGTTCGCGGCCATAAACCGTGAAGTCATTGAGCGTGACCCGCAGCCGCCAAGGATTAAAATGAAACGCCGCAAGTTCGGCCTTGCCGGAGGTCAAGTTTTGAATCTGTTCGACAATGGTGCGGCGAACGTAATTATCCGCGGCACCATTCGAGAGAATCAGCATCAGGCTCAGGGGCACCGCTACAAGCACTAGGACAACGCCCAAGACCCAACGCTTCCATTTCCGCCCTGTCCTACCTTCGGTCATGGCTGGTTGCCCAGTTTGATGGTAGATGCATCTATCGGCTCGAGTTCGATCTTCATGCGCGGTTTGGTCTCGTCGAACCAAGCCGCAGTGCGCTCGTTGACGCCCTGCTCGATGAGCAACTCACGAATCTGATCTGTTACGTTGGCCAAAGGAGGCGCTTGCTGGCCTTTGGCCTGGAGCTCCGGCACCAAGTGCTCGCGGTAATAGTTTTCGATGGCGATGTCACTCACTTGAATTGAGGAACGGAATTTGTAATCGAGATAGCGCGCCAAATAGATCTGCCGCTTGATGACACGGCGTACAGTTTCGGACGTGAGTCCGACGGCGGCAAGGCGCCGCTCATAGGCAGCAGCGCTAGGGAAGCTATTCTCGACTCGGCTGAGTTCACGATCCACTTCCGTTCCGACCGGCAAGGGGAAACGTGCTGTGGTCGCTGCATTATTCACGACCCACTGCTCGATGAGCTCCGAGCGCAATTCTTCGTTGCTCTGAGAACGGCCATCCAGGAGCTTTTGGTAAGCGGCGAGTTCGCGGAGCTCGCTCAGCGTGATGATGTCATCTTCGATCCGCGCCACGATCCCATCGACAATCTGCGCCTGCGGAGCGTGCCGGGGCGCAGCGATCGCCACCATGGAGGATGCAAGCCAGAACCAGAATCCGAGGATGAACGCGGCACGCATCAGAACGTGGACCCAAGATTGACAAAAAATTGAAACGCAGGCAGCCGCGAAATGGTCACGGGCGAATTCGGCACGCCCGTGTTGACCGGAATCACAAAATTTGCCGGATTGAGCTGATAGGCCAGATCGATACTCACCGGCCCGACGGGAGTGTGATAGCGAATCTCGAAGCCCACGGTGTGTGAAAAATAATTCAGCTCATTGGTGCAGTTTGTCACGCAGACAGTTGACGAGGCCAGATTCAACGTGGGCTGAGGTGGAGCCGAACGAAAGGTTATATGGGAAAAAGTGTTGAAGACGTTTCCGGCATCATAAAACAGACCGCCACTGGCGCGGCTGCCAATCAGTGGAAGGCGCATGGGAAATTGCAGTTGCTGGTTGAAGATGAGCATGCCCAATCCGCCTACCGGAAAACCGGTCACGGGATCGCGCGGCCCGGCCTGATTGAGGCCGAAGCCGCGGAGAGTGGTGCCGCCGCCGGCAAAGAAGCGTTCCGGTAATGGAATATCTGATTCCGTTGAGTCGGCGAAAGGTTTCTCGGTACCAAGACGTGTCGAACGCGCAAACACCAGGCGCGGGCCCAGATGCGTGTAGGTGGAATTCTGGTAAGTGGCGCGGAGAAATGACGCCGCAGAGCCAATCGCTTTGCTGGCGAGGTCGATGTCAAAAGTATTAAAACTTCCCCGCGCGGGATCGGCGGCATTGTCGCGGCGGTCGCGTACCCAGGTGAAGCTGAAGAAAGAGACCTGGGTAGGCTGATTGAACAGAGGAATCTGTTCGGGCGCGACCTGCAGATCGGTGGCCTGCACGCGGCGGTAAACCAAACGGTAGAGCAAAGTAGTCAGGATCGAACGGCGATCGGTCAACTGAGCCGAGCCCTCTTCCCGAGTGGAAGTAAAGGTTTGGACGTCGCGCGCCTTGACGTAGGTTCCCGTGAGCAGAAGAGTGAAGGTGGGAAGAATGAAATGGTTCGAGGAGCTGTATGTGAGCAATGCCCTGCCCTGCAGCGTGCTGGCCCGCACTTTGAAGGAAAGCGAATCGGCGCGGCCGGTGAGATTGAGCTTGGTGAACTCGAGGGTGCCGCGCGGGCTGAAATTAAGCGGCTCGGCCACCGGGCCATTACTGGCAGTACCGAGCCGCTGAGCTTCCAGGCCCAAGCCGTAGCCGATCGTATATCGCCGGGCTTCGTCGACGAGTACGTCTATGGTCTTCGATGTGTCGCTGCCCTGAGGGTTCTGCGGAGCGATAGCCACACGGCCGAAGATTCCCAAGTTGTAAAGGCGGCGTTGCGTTTCGACGACGGCGCTCTCACTCATAGGCCCGCCGGGGTGGAGTTGGATTTCCCGAACGATGACGCTCGGATGCGAGTGCTCATACCCGCCGACGAGTACCTGCGCTACACGAATTTGCTGGCCTTCCTCAATTCGATACGTGAGATCCACACGCGGCCCCTCTCCGGTGCGGGCGGGCAGATCATCGACGGTGGCATGGAATTGCGCATTGGGAAAACCTTGGTCGTAATAGAGAGCCAGCACGTTGTCGCGGTCGCCGGCGACGTTTAGATCGGAATAAGGCTGTCCTGCCGTCGAACCAATCACACTCGAGAGCTCTTCATTCTTAAGTGCGTGGTTGCCCACTAGCGTCAGCTTGGCAATACGCGTCTGCAAGCCCTCCCGGATGCGGAAGGTAACGAACAGATCGCCGGTATGACCATGATAGTTGTCCATCAAGTCGCTGCTCACCTGCACATCGCGAAAACCGTTTGATTGATAAAGCTCGCTGAGCGAAGCCACATCGCTGGTGAGCTGTCCGGAACTGAAGCGTCCGGGAGAGGCAAAAGCGGCGGGCTGAAGTCGGACGCGGCTACGCAGCAGGTCGTCGCGAAAATAGTGATTCCCCGAAAAGGCCAGGCCAACCAGCCGGTGGTGCGAACCTAATTCCATACGGTAGGTGATCACTTCCGTGCTGCCTTGCTGGCCTTCCGCAGGATCTTCCGAAGTCGTGTAATCGACTTCCGCATCGAAATAACCCTGCCGTTGCATGTAGTCGCGCAAATTCCGCCGCCCTTCCTGAAGCAGATCTTCGTCGACTGCACCTTCCTCGTAGATGGGGAGCAGCGAGCGCAGTGTACTCTCCGAAATCTTGGTCCCGAGCACTTGCACGCGCACTTTCAGTTGCGCAAAAATCGATGCCTGGAGCGCCACCCGGTTTGTATCCGGCTGATACATGCCGCGCACGACGGAAACGCGTGCCCCCAGGTACCCGCGCCCAATCAGCCATTTGCGGCTGTTTTGGACGCTGCGCTCCAGCGCTTCCGAGGTTGCCCTCGTTTTGGGCTTCAGTTTCAGGTGATTGTGAATCTCCACATCACTGAAAGGAGACTGATTTATCAGGTTGATCGTACCGACAGATGCGCGTTCGCCCGGAACTACCTGGACGGTAATGTCCATCTGCTGGGTCTGCGGATGAGGAACCAAATGGTAGGTGAGCTTGGCCTGATACAAGCCTTCGTCTTCCAGGGCGCTCTTCAAGCGGTCCAACGCAGCAGTCATGTCGGATTCACGGAAGGGCTCGCCGAGCCCCAGGCGCATGGAGGAGACCGCCACAGAATCGCTCGGAGGCTCGCGAAGTCCGTTGACTTTGACAGCGTTGATGAAGAAATTCCGCCGCACCACGAAGTCCACGCGCAAACCCTCGGGAAGGTCGCTAGCTTGGGCTTGGATATCGGCATATCGCCCCGTGCGATAGAGCTGGCGCAGGCTTTCGCGTTCGGCCTCAAGCGTAAAAGGTTGGTTTGATCGGAGTGGAAGGTCGCTCACGTTTTCGTCAAGCCCCTCACCGGACTGATCCACGATTCGAATAGCAGTCACCTGCCGGCCTTCGAGCTGTGCGGCTAGTGCTGGCGTCGTTTGCGCCTGAGCCACGGCACCGGCCAGGCAGCGCAACCCGATGCCGGCCAGCAAAAAAAGAGCCGCCCACGGACGATTCGAAATCATTCGCCACTATAGAAGAGAAGGTTAGCACAAGCGCGATGTCTGTCAGAAACTTCCGTAGAGGAGCGTGCTGGGCGGCCCTGCCGAAGGAACCGCGTTATCATGAAGGGGCCTCCCCGAGGATCGCGAGCGATTTCGGCCGTGTTCCTGCAAGGGTGGTGGCGAAAATTCACGAATGGACTCCAAACTCCGCGAACGCTACTCCCGGCAAATACTCTTCGGACCGATCGGCGAAGAAGGGCAGGAGCGCCTGCGCCATTCCTCGGCGACGATTATTGGCTGCGGCGCCTTAGGATCAACTCTCGCAGGCTTGCTCGTCCGGGCTGGCATCGGTCGCCTTCAAATCGTTGACCGCGATTTCGTGGAACCCTCCAACTTGCAACGGCAGACCCTGTTTGAGGAAGCCGACGCGCAAGAACTGCTGCCGAAAGCAGTGGCTGCTGAGCGGCGCCTCCGGTGCATTAATTCGGATGTGGAGGTGCGGGGCGTCGTCGGAGATCTCACGCCAGCGAACGCGAAGGAGCTCTTGGGTGATTCGGCGGTCCTGCTGGACGGCACCGACAATTTCGAAACGCGTTTGCTGATCAATGACTACGCGGTGAAGAAATCCGTGCCTTGGATTTATGCAGCTGTTGTATCGAGCCATGGTCTAACCCTGCCGATCCATCCCGGAGAGAGCGCTTGCCTGGCCTGCCTCGTGGAGGGCGGCGATGCCACAGAGGATGGCTATGGCCCGCAACGGAATGAGCCTACGTGTGATACTGTGGGTGTGCTGGGCTCGGCGGCGGGAGTCATTGCTTCACTCGAAGCTATTTCTGCAATCAAAATTCTGCTGGGCAAGTCCGCAGTTCGGGACGCGCGACTGATCGCGTTTGACGTCTGGACTGGGCGATTCCAGTCCCTGCGCGTGCCGCGGCGCGAAGATTGCCGCGCCTGCGGACGCCGACAATTCTCTTACCTGGAGGGAGTGGCGCAGCCTCGCCTCACCATGTGCGGCCGCGATTCCGTACAGATTCACGAACGGCGCCGGCGCCTCGATCTGGGTGAGCTAGGACGCAACCTGGCCGCGGCAGGCAGCCACGTGCGGCAGAACGATTTTCTCCTGCGTTTGCAGGTCCCGCCATACGAGCTTACCGTCTTTGCGGACGGCCGCGCGATTATCAAGGGTACGCGCGATCCATCCGTGGCGCGGTCAATCTACGCGCGTTACATCGGGGCCTGAGGCAGGCGATCTTGGCGATTCGAAACGCAACTCCGCTACTGGGCGAGATTTCAGCGCCCCTCAGTGCGGCCGATGGGATGGCGGAGCGCGGCGCGATCGAGGTTTTCTCGCAAATTCATGAGTGTGAGGAAGGTATTGAGAATGCGGGCCTTCATTTCGTCAGGAAGGTGCAGCCCGCTCGTCGCGGTGCGCGCCAATAGTTCGCCGCGCCCCCCGACGTAATTGATGATCTCCACCTGGCGCTCGCGAGGCGTGCGGCCAACCGCCGTCTCACGACGCATTTCCGCGCAACGCCGTTCGATCTCCAGAGTGAAGTGTAAAATGCAGAGCTTTTCGGCCTCCAGGGCCGCTGGGACCGTCATTTTGCAGCCGGGTGCGCCGCAGGGGCTCATTCGGAAAAAACCTCGAAATCTGATTTTTGCATCCCATCTGTACAAAATCCAGTGGCACGTTGCCACCAACAGCGAATCAGCCATTGTCGCCTGAGCCTTTGCCAAACCAAAGCAGGTTCGTACTAGCTCTGGACTCATGTTGATACCGGCAGGGCAATGGGTGTGCTAGACTAACCGGGCAAAAGTAAGGGCCAGCAGTTTCGAAAGCATCTCCTGAAGGCCAGCGGTAACTTCTCTAGAGTCAACGCGAGGCGAGACATGTCTGGGCATTCTAAATGGGCCACGATCAAGCATAAGAAGGCGGCTACAGACGCCAAACGAGGACGCATCTTTACCAAGCTGATCCGCGAAATCACCATTGCCGCGCGTGTCGGCGGCGACCCCGACTCCAATCCCAGGCTGCGCACTGCGATTTTGGCAGCCAAGAACGAGAACATGCCTAACGAAAATATCGAACGAGCCGTCCAGCGCGGGACGGGCCAGCTCGAAGGGGAACAGTATGAGGAAGTGAACTTCGAGGGCTACGGTCCAGGAGGGGTCGGAATGATCGTGCAGGTGGTCACCACCAACCGCAACCGCGTGGTCAGCGAGATTCGGCACCTGATGAGCCGGCATGGCGGCAATTTGGCCGAGACGGGCGCCGTGGGCTGGATGTTCAGCCGCAAAGGCCAGATCGTGGTCTCGAAAGAACAGGCCGGCGAGGACAAAATGCTCTCTATCGTTCTCGATGCCGGAGCAGAAGACTTGCGCGATGACGGTTCGGCCTGGGAAGTACTCACCCCTCCTGACGCGTTTGAAGATGTGCGCCAAGCCCTGATCAAGGCCAGCGTTAAGCCCGAATCGGCGGACATCGCTTGGGTTCCGCAGAATTACATCAAACTGACGGGTTCGCCGGCACAGCAAATGCTAAAGCTCGTGGAAGCGCTCGAGGAGCACGACGACGTGCAGCATGTCTTCGCCAACTTCGACATCGACGAGAAAGAAATGGCGGTTATGGCCGGCCAGTCTTGATGGCCAGGCATTGAGCCTTTTCTCGGCCGGAGAGAAAAATCCGGCCAGGCTTCTTCTCGGTACCATGGACTCTGTGGCGCCGCCTGGATTGGCGTGACTGCGCAGCCATATAGCGTATTGGGAATCGACCCCGCCGCCGCCGGTGCGACGGGCTTCGGGGTCGTCGAACGCAATGGGAACCGTTGCCGAATGCTTCGCCTGGGTGCGTTGCGACCTCGGAAACCGCTATCGGCCGCGAATACCCATTTGTGTCAGATTCATCGGCTGATCACCGAATTAATTAGGGAATTCCAGCCCCAAGCCGTCGCACTCGAATCGGTCTTCGCCGCACTCAATGTGAAGGCGGCATTGCGGCTGGCTGAAGTTCGCGGTGTGGTGCTTCTAGCCGCCGCACAGGCTGGCATTCCGGCCTTCAGTTACTCTCCGCGCGAGGTCAAGGCCACCGTCGCCGGCTACGGCCATGCGGGAAAAGAACAAGTGCAACAAATGGTTCGTGCGTTACTGAATATGCCAGAGACGCCTGAACCTGCGGATGCGGCAGACGCATTGGCCGTGGCCCTTTGCCACATTCAGATTGCTGAAAGTAAAGAACGCCTCGGCGCCAGTCTGACGTCTGACAGTGTTCCCAGGATTCGGCGGAGTAGCCGCGAACACGCTCCGCATATCCCTCCAGGACCATGAATCGCATTCGCCACTCACACCGTGGGCCCTGCTGTTGGTGCGCGCTACTTTCATTCGTCGCCGTTCTGCTAGGCGCGCTATTTCTACATGCCGCCGATGACGCCACGATCACGTATCGGCGTGTTTTCAAAGGCAGCAATCCCGAATTTATCGAGATAAAAATCGGCCAAAATGGGTCCGCGAGCTACGACATCCGGCAGTTAAGTGAGGCTCCGGATCCTCAGCCCTTCCAGGTGGGCGACGCGGTGCGAGCCAAGACTTTCGAGCTTGCGGGCGAGTTACACAATTTTGCGGGAGTCGATCTCGACGTTCACCGGCGAATTGCCGACCTCGGCGAAAAGACCTTCCGGTATGAAAAGAGCGGAGAGGTGCACGAAACCCATTACAACTACACTTTGAATCGCCCGGCGACGCAACTGGCGCTCATCTTCGAAGGCCTCTTTCAACAGCAACGTGACCTTACACTCCTCGAGCAAGAATTGAAGTACGACCGGCTGGGAGTGAATGACGCATTGCATCAATTCGAGGACGACTTGGGCCAGCATACGCTGCCTGAG
>QHYS01000129.1:0-30749 GCA_003223325.1 Acidobacteriota bacterium | reverse complement strand
AACTAGCTTCTCAGCTCGAGTATTCCGGCGACGTGGGCGTCGGTTTAACGATCTCACTTCACGATCACGCCTGCATAGCCGACGACTTCGCGAAGATCGCCCGTGATGTCGCCGGAGGTGGCGTAGCGCACTAGCGTTGCGCGCGTGGCGCCCAGCAGCCGTGCCGCCGTCAGCACGCTCACCACCGGGCCGAAGCCGCACATGGTAATGCTTTCACGACGCACGGTATCGAAAAGCCCGTGTGCATCAAGCTCCAGGACGCGTTTGAGGGCGGATCGATCTTTGCGGCGCGTGATCTCATCCGATTCGTAATGATTCATATCCGAGCTGGCAATCATTAGCACAGGATCAGCGCGCTGCCGCAATACCTCGGCCAAGGCGTGCCCCAGCGATTCAAGCTGGACGTAATCGGTAGGTCCCAGAGCGATAGGCACGAAACGAAAATCACCCGACAGATACTGCAGAAAAGGAAGCTGCACCTCGAGGGCGTGCTCGGCTTGGTGCGCCACGGCATCCTCGCAAAGCTGGGGATAGGCAACTCTGAGCTCGCGCGCAAGTTCCGAATCGATCTCCGCGCGGCCCAGAGGCGTCTGCCAAGCTCCGTCGGAAACAACAGCCTGCGCCTTGCCGCGAGGGAAATGTCGAGGCCCGAGCAGAAGAAAACGCCGCGGCAGTTTCACGCGCGCATAAACAGCTCCAGCAACGTGGCCGGAATAGCGATAGCCCGCGTGGGGAACTAGGCAGGCGATCGCTGGGCCCACTTGTTCTGCAGAGGAAGCGAACTCAGCGATCTGGCGCGCGAGTTCCGTAGGATCATCAGGGTAAAAACGGCCGGCAACAGCGGGCAGGCGAAGCACCGGATCTGCTACCCTTCGATTTTGAATCTCGGAGGCGAGAGAAATCCTTTACTTATTTCGGTTCGTCGAACGAAATCTTAAGCGACTTCAGGAAGCGCAAGTCCTGGGGTGTGATCTCGAATTTCCCCTCCTGCTTCCCTTCCTCGAGCACATCCTGATCCACCTGAATGTGCAGCGACTCCAGAAAGCGGCGGTCAGTCGATGTAATCAAGGCGGAACTGGGCTCGCGACGCGCCAAACCGATCGTGGCATCCAGTTTCAACACAATGTCATAGCCTGCGGCACGGACTCCCGAGATGGCTTCGTTGATGCGCTCGGACTCCGAAACCGTATCGTTAATGGCGTGACCCAACTCGCGAAGCAGACGCTTCAGCTGGTCGTCAAGTTGCAAGGTGGGGTTCCTCCCTTACTCTACCTTTCGGAATTGTAGGCGCTCGAGCGCGCCGAAACAAGTCTTGTGTCGCCTGGGTGTGATTAAGAAGCGCTTCGGTCGCGGGTTTTTGCGTTAGAATCACTTCATGGCAAGCGCCACCCCTGTAGCTACTAGGCCTCGCGGCTTTCTCCGCGCGCTCTGGCGCGCCGTTCGGCAGGTTTTCCACGAAACCACGGGCGCCGTGTTCTTCATTCTTGCCTTGACCTGGACGAATGCGGCGTTGCGCTACTGGCGGCAGCGTGCGCCCAATTGGGAATGGAGAACGAGCGTAGGCATGGCACTGGTCATGGCGCTCTTCGGCTTGATCTCATTTCGGGCGGCGCGCCGCGTACGCTGATCTCTCGTAGTGCTTTGAGATATGCCACATCCCGAGCACGTCGAACCTCCGGGCAGAGAGCACGCGGGAGTTGCCGATGCCGCCGAAACACCGCAGCTTTCGGTTACCTCTAACGGAACAACTTTATCAGGCATACCAGTCAAAATCGTTTATACGCCCGAAGATCTGACAAATTTCGATCCGCAATCGTCTCTTGGCTCACCCGGCGAGTTTCCCTTCACCCGCGGAATCTATTCGACCATGTACCGCGGCAAGCTGTGGACCATGCGGCAATATGCCGGCTTCGGCACGGCTCGCCAGTCTAACGCGCGCTATCGCTACCTCCTGGCGCAGGGCCAAACGGGTCTTTCCGTCGCCTTCGATCTGCCTACGCAAATGGGTTTTGATTCTGACCATCCGCGGGCCGGGGGTGAAGTGGGCAAAGTGGGCGTGGCCATCTGCTCACTCGAAGACATGCAGATGCTTTTTGAAGGGATTCCCCTGGCGCACGTGTCCACTTCCATGACCATCAATTCCACGGCGGCGATTCTTTTGGCCCTATACGTCGCCGTGGCCCGGCAGCAGGGAGCAAACCTCGAGAAGCTCTCTGGAACTGTGCAGAACGATATTCTGAAGGAATACATCGCACGCGGAACCTACATCTATCCACCCCGGCCGGCCATGCGTATCGTCACCGATGTCTTTGCCTGGTGCAAAGAGGAACTGCCCAATTGGGTCACGATTTCCATCTCGGGCTATCACATCCGCGAAGCCGGATCAACGGCGGCGCAGGAAGTGGGCTTTGCGCTTGGCGATGGCATCGCCTACGTCGATGCGGCAATAGCTGCAGGTCTGCGGGTGGATGACTTTGCGCCGCGGCTTTCGTTTTTCTTTAACGCGCATAACGATCTACTCGAAGAGATCGCCAAATACCGCGCGGCGCGCCGGCTTTGGGCTCGGCTGATGCGTGAACGCTTCGGCGCTCGCGACCCGCGCTCGATGATGCTGCGCTTCCATGCACAGACCGCTGGTTCTTCGCTTACGGCGCAGCAGCCGGAGAATAATATCGTGCGCGTGGCGATTCAAGCGCTCGCGGCGGTGCTGGGCGGATGTCAATCGCTGCACGGCAACGCACTTGACGAAGCCCTGGCGCTGCCCACCGAGGATGCCGCTCGACTGGCCCTGCGTACCCAGCAGATTCTGGCCCACGAGAGCGGAGTCGCCAATACGGTGGACCCTGTCGGTGGCTCCTATGCCATCGAGCATCTGACCGATGAGATCGAAGCCGGTGCGCGCGCCTGCATCGAGCGCCTCGATGCACTTGGCGGTATGCTGCGCGCTATAGAAACCGGGTATGTGCAGCGCGAGATCCAAAAAGCGGCCTACGAATACCAGCAAAGCGTCGAACGCAACGAACGTATCATCGTTGGCGTGAATCGTTACCGCTCCGAGCGTCGGGAACCGATTCCCATTTTGCGCATCGACCCGGCCATCGAGCAGGAGCAGATCGGGCGCCTCCGCGCGCTGCGGGCACGTCGCGACGCTGCACCCACCTCGAAGGCTGTTGCAGAAGTCGAATCCCGCGCCCGTTCGGGGGAGAATCTCATGCCGGCGATCCTTTCGGCGGTTGAGGCGTATGCCACCGTGGGCGAAATCTCCGACGCGATGCGCCGAGTTTTCGGCGAGCATCAGGAGACGCTCGCGCTTTAGAGCCTTTCTGCAAAGTCCGAAATAAGCAAACAAGGGTACCTTCAGCAAACTCCTTAGCGTGCCAGGAGATCCGCTCCCGCCCTCCACATTCCACTCGCGCCGAGACCTTTGGTGAACAGTGGTTCCCTTGTTGACACACCCGTCTTAGACGCACGCTTTATGTCACAAATCGTTACGTGCGGCTTATTCAGTTATCGCCCGTGTTTCTGCTAACGCCATAGAAGTAAACGCCTTGCTTCGTGGCAACCGAATTGCGTAATTACCCCTAAGGTCAGTGGCCAGAACTGCCCTTAAGGTCAAGTCAAGCATGAGAACCAACGTACCATTGTCGCTGGCACCGCTTACCGACAGCCTAGGACCGAGCGGCTTGATGACGAGCTATTCGACGACTGGACCGATTCTCGGGTCCTAGTACTTACTCGAAGCTAACTGGATATATGGGACGAACCCAAATGAATTCAAAATTGGTCGCCAACCGAATCGAACGCGGATTTACGCTGGTCGAACTCATACTCGCGCTTGTCATCGGCATCGTCCTAACCGCGATGGCGATTCCGAAGTTAACTTCCATGACGCGAGCTTATCGCGGCATCGGTGATGCGCGCTCGCTGAGCGACATGGTCTCGCTGGCGAAGTTGCGGGCGGCGGCAGCATTCACGGACGCCCGAGTTTATGCGGACACGGCAAACAGCCTCTATCGCGTCGAGATATGGAACCGTTCGCAAAGCTGCTGGATTACCGACGGCGATACGCAGTGCTCGGCTAACTATACAAGTCCCGCCACGCCGCCCTCGACGTCGCTTTCATCGGGCATGACTTATGGTTACGGCTCGCTTTCCAGTCCGCCGAACAACACACAGTCCACGCTGAGGCAGGCTGCGCAGTGCCAAACCGATGCGCAGACACTCGCCCAAAACGCTGGAAACATCGCGAACTCAGCGTGCGTCGTTTTCAACTCTCGGGGCGTTCCCGTCGACAATAACTGGGCGGCGACATCTAACGATGCCCTGTATGTTTCCGACGGCAGTGAAGCTTACGGGGTCACGGTATTGGCCACGGGGCTGATTCAGACGTGGCGCGCCGGTCTACCTTCCGGGGCCTGGATCAATAAATGAAAATGAATTCACTTTCCGAGAATTTGAAAAAAAAGTCCGTGGGCTTTCCTATCAAACGCGGCTCGCAATTGGGAATCAGCCTGCTCGAAACGCTTATCGCATTGACCGTCCTGGTGATCGTGTCCGCGGGAGTCATGTCCTTGGCTACCGTTGCGGTCGAAACAACCGAGAACCAGGGCCATCTGCAGTCCCGCGCTGCGGAATACGCACAAGACAAAATGGAACAGCTCATCAGCCTTGGATACGGCGACGGGGATACACCGGGCTGCGGATCGCTCGCTTGCGGAACCGATACCACGATCTTTCCCTCGTGCAGCCCGCAAACGAACCCTTCCTGCACGACGGGAACAGGATTGTTTGTGGGTGGGAGTTCTGATCCGAATGCACCGGTCAGCACGCCAGGTAACGGTTATGTGGATTACCTGGATAGCGCTGGAAATCCGACCAGTTCTTCAGGTTCCTGGTACTACATTCGCGTTTGGCAGATCGATAAGCCCACGGGAACAACGAATCTCAAGCGCATCACCGTGACCGCGCAGGTGCGGAGCAGCGTGGGTGGCAAGGGTTCAGGTGCAGGTGCGCTGCCCACTGCGACGGTGGTCTCGCTGAAGACGTCCCCATTCTGAGGAGGCCAAGTGCCTGAACGCACAAAAACAGCCGGCAACCTAGCATCGAGGAGGCAGTCGGGATTCTCTCTGCTGGAGATGATGATCTCGATTTTCATCCTGATCAGCGTTGCTGGCGTGGTGATGTCAGGGCTCCTTCAGACTTCAAACACGGAAGGCACCGTGCAGAATAGAACGGAAATGCACGCCAGTGTGCGCAGCGCGACGGAGCTCCTGCAGCAGGAGATCGGCCAGGCAGGCCGCGTGGCTCTGCCGGTAGCGAATGTTCAGATGACAACAGCCGTTAGTGCGGGCTCAGCAATGCCGACTTTGACTAATGGCGCCACGGCCGGCATGTTTCTTAACGAGTATCTGGTCGTAGACGCGGGCTCAAATCAGGAAACTGTGCAGGTGACCGCGATTAGCGGAAATACGATTACCGCTACGTTTGGCTTCTCGCACGCGGCGAACGTTCCTGTCACTGTCCAAGGCGGTTTCGGGACCGGCGTTGTGCCCGAATCTGCATCGCCATACAACATGACCAATGGTTCCGATGGCACGCACCTCAAGCTCTATGGTGACATCAACGGCGACGGCAACATGGTGTACGTCGAGTACATCTGCGATTACTTGGGCAGCGGCAATCTCTATCGAAGCGTTACCTCTTTCAACGCAGCGACAATAGTCGCCAAACAGGTCTTGCTGCCTAACCTCGTGAGTACGGGCAATCCCGGCGGTACGCCATGCTTCGTCTATCAGGAGAGGCCGGTAGGCTGTAACTCGACCGCCACAACCCCTTGTTTCGTGACCGATGTGGCAGTGACGTTAACGGTGCAAACGGAGCAGCCGGACCCTTTCACCAGACGCTATCAGCAGGAGACCAAGGCACTACTGAACGTTTCTCCGCGAAACGTGTTCGACGCGTACGAGCTATCCACGTTAAGTAATAACCGAGTCGAACCGATGCCCTCCACCGTGGGCCCGGGCATCGGGACTCTAATGGCGCAAACGCCATAACACGCAACAAGCGAGGCTCTATGAACCGCAGAAATGAAAAAGGTGTGGCTCTGATTCTGGCGCTTATCCTTTTGGTGATTATGTCCGTCATGGCCGTTTCCTTAATGTTCATTTCGCAGACCGAAACATGGGCGAGCATGAATTACAAGCTCATGTCCCAGGCCCGGGATGGCGCGGAAGCCGGCATCAACGCGTCGGCGAATTACTTGATCCATACTTATACGCCACCCGCCGGTTCGGGAAGCGATTTGCTCTCGAATTACAACAATAGCGTATCCCCGGTGCAATATCCCGCTAGCAACACCACTGGGCACGACGTGATTCTGGCGACCAGCAGCAGCAGCCAGAGTTCCAATTATCCAGTCGCTTCCGTGGTTACAAATTTTGGTAGCAGCTCACAAAACAGTCTTACGGCAGGAAACACGACTGTCAATTATTATAGTTATGCAACGCTTCTCAGGCAGGATGTGGTGACTCCGTGGGGCACGACTACGCCCGTGACCGTGCAGACTTGGCAAATCACCTCGGACGGCTCCATTAACGGTGTTCGTGCGGCCGACGAAGAGGTATCCGCGATTTTAGAAAAGCAAATAACACCCGTGTTTAGCTACGCCGCATTCGCTACGGCTAACGGTTGTGGCGCCTTGAATTTCGGCGGAGGCGGCACTACGGCTAGCTACGATTCCAGTAATCTTACGATGAGCGGTGGTCTTCCGGTGGTTTCAGGTAGCGCCGGTAACGTGGGCACGAATGGAAACTTGGCGGAGAATGGCAATCCAACCACGATCAATGGGAATCTCTCAACCCCGCGCACGGGTGTGGGCACTTGTACGAGTGGCAATGTCACGGCCTGGACTAATACCAGCGGGCACGTAACGGGCGGGCTTGTGGAACTGCCGCAGCAGGTGGTGTACCCGACTCCTGACGTGCCAAATCCCACGCCCCCGACCACCAGCTCGACGCTGCACAACAACGCCTCTGATTGCAGCGGTATCACCGGCTGCACCTTTGGGACGGGTCCTTTACCTGGCGGCAACGGTTGCCCCAACGGAGACTTCTGCTTGACGCCCGGCACATGCGCTCCTCCATGCCCCACGTGCCTTCCGCCTCTCCCGGGGCCGGCCGTGTACGGAAACCTTACAGTAAGGGGCACGGTCCATCTTTATAACGTTAACGTAACTCTCGGCACCCCGCCGAACCAAATCACTGTCAACGAGGGCTGTTACAACATCAATAGCCTGACGGAAAATGGGGGAGGCACCATCACGATCGAAGACACCTATCCGTACACTTCACCAGCACTCAGTGCCACGAACAGCCCCGTGAAAGTCAATATTGCCGGAAGTGGCCAGACAACGCCTCTTGACCTAACCGGCGGTGGCGTCATCAATAACCTCGGCTGGAATCCATCACTGCTCCAGTTCCTCTATGGAGGGACCGGCACGATCAACGTTAAGGGAGGCGCCAACACCGTAGGGCTGCTGTATGCACCAAACGCCACTATGTCGTTCAACAGCGCCGGCGGGAATTGGTATGGCGCCGTGATCACGGGGAGCATGACCGACATGGGCGGTGCTTCGATCAAATACGACGTGAACTTGCAGAGGTCGGTCGCCACCGTCAGCAGCTGGATGCTCGATTCCTTCACATGGAAGAGGAACTAGGGCGCTTTTTCCCTCACCAGACCGGGAAACGGGCCTAACTACTAGTCTTTCGCCGAGTACAAACCCTAAAGTCCTGGTTTCAGAGCGCAGAAATTCGGGGTACGCCGTACAAAAGGCGTACCCCGAAAATTTTTTGCAAAATGGCCAAGGGAATTTATCCTTTGCTGAGGCCTTCGGGCTGACACAAGCCGCGAGTAGCTCCCCACAAGCGGGTAAAAACAGCCTGCAGGAAAAGTTGGACGCGACGCAATCGCGATCCCTCTTGTCACTGAGATGAAGTTGATTCTGGCATCGGCTTCGCCGCGCCGTGCACAAATCCTGCGCGATGCAGGCATGCGCTTCGAGATTGTGCGGGCGAAGGTGAGCGAGCGTCGCAAACAAGGCGAAAGGGCCTGGATTATGACGCGCCGTCTGGCCCAAGCGAAAGCCCGCGCCGTGGTAAAGAGCCTTGGGAACAAACCACCCAAGGCCATCGTCATCGGCGCCGACACAATTGTGGAAGCGAACGGCGAATTACTGGGGAAGCCGCCATCTCCCAGGGCGGCCCGCGAAATGCTCGCGAAATTAGGCGGCCGAACTCACCGCGTGATCACCTCCGTTGCGGCAATCCGTCTTCCCGACTGTGCGGAAATGATAGCGACAGAGTCCACTCGAGTTCGTTTTGCTCGCCTTACCGCGGATGAAATCGCCGACTACGTCGCTACCGGAGAACCACTCGACAAAGCCGGGGCCTATGCGGTGCAAGGCATTGGCGGGCGCTTTATCGAAAGAATTTATGGGTGCTACTTCAACGTGGTGGGACTACCTCTGGCGAAACTTTACGGAATGCTTATCCATCTCGGTTGGCAGCCAGCAGCTCCAAGTAAGACGGGCAAAGCCGCGGGCTAGTACGCGCGTGGTCGGCAACAAGAAACGACGCCGCCCTGCTTATTTCTTCTCAGCCGAACTCGAAACCACCGTATTGGCTGGCGGAGCCGGATTCTGCGGCACGTTGCTGGATGAATCGCCGCGCATACCTTCCTTGAAGCTGCGGATACCTTCGCCCATCCCGCGCATGACCTCGGGGATGCGCCTGCCGCCAAACAAAATTACGATGATCGCCAAAACGATCAGCCAGTGAATCGGGCTAAACTCACCCATATTAACCTCGTCTCTTGAAACTACGTGCGCTGAGCCTGCGAATGCACAGGGCGAAAAGCGATCCCAGGTAGACTAACACTCAAGACCCAGCGGCTACAGTATAACACGGTAATCTCCAACGCGCCGGGTAACACCGGTCCGATCCAGATATTCCAACAGCGGAATGGCGTACTTCCGGCTGATGCCTGCAAGTTCCTTGAAATCTGCCACGGCCAGCCGTTCGCCCCGTGTTCTCTTATATTCGGCGAGCAACGCCCGGAGGTGATCGACCGTTTCACGGTGGAGAACCACATCATTGCTGATCCTTAACAGAACCCGCTCGCGGAGCAGTAATTGGAAAAGCTTCTGAGCTTGGCCCATCTCAACCGGGAGAGTTGTTAGCACCGCCTCGACTCCAGGTGCAGCGAGTCCCCCGCGCGCAAATTCTCGTTCAATCTGCTCCTTGGCTCGCGCTTCCCCTGGCTGTAGATGGACCGCACGCCCAGCCCGCTTCACCAAATCGCCGGCGAGCGCGAGCTTATTCGCCGAAACGGCGTCTTTGAGCGCTGCGCGAAATATCTCCGCACGCAACCCCGAAGCGCAACGTGTACGCAGGTCTTCCTTCGAGATTGCTTCTGCCAATGGATTCGCTCGATGGAATCGCTCGACTTCTTTTACTAGGCGGTCCACACACGAAGCCAGCACCTCCGCAGAGACGGCCAGGAACGGCTGTTCCGTGACCAGGCGCAATTTGCCTTCGGCCGCGAGATCATCCACCATCCTGCGAATTTCTTCTTCCGGCCAGCCTGTGTGCATGACTAGATCCGCTAGCGTGCTTCCCTCCACGCTCGAAGAAACGAGGGCTCTTAAGGCGTCAGCACGCGCAGAGAAATCACCATGCAGGCCGCGTTCTTGGACCTCGAGAAAACTCACCGCTTGTGGATCGCGTAGCCGCCGCCCGCGCGGTATATACAGAACGGTGCCGCCGCCGATCGTAATAACCGGCGAGAATTGACGCAGAATAAAGCGATCTCCCGGGAGCGCCAGCGTCGCATCGGCTAAGCGCAACTGCGCGAGGCCCGTGCTCGCCGGCATCATTTCCCTTGCACCGAATAAATGGATTTCGGCAATCGTTTCGGAGGAGCCATGATGGAAGTGGACTCGCGCGCGGTGTTTCAGCCGCTTTGCCGAAGGAAGCAGAACAATGCGCGCGTCCAGCCGCGAGGTGGCTTCAAAGCGCTTGGGAGTGGCAAGCACCATCCCCCGGCGCACCTCCTGGTGCTCGATCCCGGCGAGATTCAATGCCGTACGCTGCCCGGCGGAAGCGCGGAGCACTGGTTTGCCGCCCGACTGTACGCCACGAACACGCAAGCGGCGCCTCGAGGGAAACAGCTCCACTTCATCTTCGGTTTTCACTTCTCCGGCAATAAGCGTACCGGTCACTACCGTCCCGAATCCTTTCATGGCAAACGCGCGGTCGATGGGCAGGCGGAAGCAACGAGAGGCGCCCTTTGGAGGCGTCTCGCCCGCAATCCGGGCGAGTTGACGGCGAAGTTCCTCCAATCCTGCCCCCGTTCTTGCGCTCACCGCGACGATCGGCACTCCCTCGAGAAAAGAGCCGCGGATAAATTCCTCAGTTTCCAGGCGCACTAATTCGAGGACCTCGGGCTCGACCAGATCGCATTTTGTGAGCACCACCAGGCCCCGTGGAATCCCTAGTAGCCTGCAAATCTCAAAATGCTCTCGCGTTTGCGGCTTGATGGATTCGTCGGCCGCAATCACCAGCAGCACAAGATCAAAACCGCTGGCGCCCGCGAGCATGTTACGCACGAACCGCTCGTGTCCTGGCACGTCTACGAAGCCGATGCTAATTTCGCCGAGTTCTAGAAACGCGAAGCCGATGTCCAGTGTAATGCCACGCCGCTTCTCTTCCTCCAGGCGATCGGGATGCGTCCCGGTCAGAGCTTCGACCAGCGCCGACTTGCCATGATCGATATGCCCGGCTGTGCCGACGACGATGTTTCGCATAGGCGTGCGCTAAACAAATCCCTGGGTTGTGATGCTATAGAAGAGCGTGGCAAGGATCAAACAGGGACTACAGGCTCAGGCCGAGTGCAGGGCTGCAGCAATTTCTTCGGCAATTGCCCGCGCCGCTCCCGGCGGGTCAGCCGCGGCGGTTATCGGGCGCCCCACGACAAGATAATCGGCGCCGGCCCGAATCGCTTCCGTCGGCGTGGCAATCCGTGCTTGATCATCCGCACGGCTGGCACTTTCCGCCGGCCGGATGCCGGGCACAACGATCAGGAAGTCGCGGCCGCAGCCACGGCGAATTCGCCGCACCTCTTTCGCCGAAGCCACGACTCCATCCAATCCGCACTGCTTGCCTAGCCGCGCGAGGCTGAGGGCTCTTTCTACAGGAGTGCCGCTGATTCCCACGTGGCGTAAGTCCTTTTGTTGCAGGCTAGTAAGTATTGTTATGCCCAGTAGTTTCGGGGGATTCGCGCCCTTTTGGGCGAGCGCCCGCACTGCGGCTCGCATCATGGCCTCGCTGCCCGTCGCGTGCAAGTCTAACAAGCGAACTTCCCGGAGGTCTGCAGCAGCGGAAATCGCCCCGGCAACCGTGTTTGGAATGTCGTGGTACTTTAGGTCAAGGAATATGCCTGGGCCGAGTGCGCCGATCTTGCGAACCGCGTCCGGGCCTTCCGCCGTAAAGAGCTGGATATTGATTTTAAACATCCCTACCAGGCCGGCCATGGAAAGTGCCATGTCCAACGCTTCATTGAGGCGGCCGAAGTCCAGCGCCAGAATGAGCTTTTGGTTGGCTGGGGAAATTATGGGAGTGGCGGCTCCTCAAGCAGTTCGATGCGCAAACGGGCTACGCCGCACTCAACTATACCGAGCCGAGAAGCCACGAGAAAGGAAACGTCCAGTTCTCGGTCGCCCCAAAACGGCCCTCGATCGTTGATTCGAACCAACTGGCTTTGGCCGGTCTTGGGGTTCGTCAGTCGTAGCAGGGAGCCAAATGGCAGCGACGGATGAGCCGCAGTAGCAGCAAACATGTCGTAAGCCTGGCCGCTGGCGGTTTTCCTGCCGTCGAATGGCTCCCCGTACCAGCTGGCGACTCCCGACCATGCCTTGATCGCTCTTGTTGGTGGAGAAGGGCTGGGCGCCTGGACGCTCGTGGTTATTAGTAACACAACGAGGGGCCACGAGAGGGCGGCCGACGAGATGGCGAGGCTCCTGGACATGGGCTGGGACGGCCCGAAACACCTAATTGTACCGCATCCGCTGGCATGGGCTCAATGGTTTTCTGGTTGAAGTGCTCCACGTAAGTCATTGATATTGTTAATGTTCTCTGAGGAACACAGCTTCTCTAGATCAGATACGATGCGCACGCATGCGTTCGGATCGGCGAAGTTTGCCGTGCCTACCTGAACGGCTGAGGCACCCACGACGAAGTATTCCAGGATGTCCTCCCCCGTCTCGATCCCACCTAAGCCAATAACCGGTACGCCTACCGCCTTTGAGGCTTCGTGCACAAGCCGCAGGGTGATGGGTTTGATGGCGCGCCCGGACAATCCCCCGGTCGGATTTCCGATGCGCGACCTGCGGGTCCTGAAATCGATGCTCATTGCGGGATAGGTATTGGCGACGGTTAGAGCATCCCCGCCGGCCTGTTCAGCCGCCCTGGCAATCACGCCGATGTCAGCCACGTTTGGGGAAAGCTTCACCCATAACGGCCTGCGGCTGACCCTTCGGGCCGCCGACACAACCTGAGCAGTCATTTGGGGATTACTGCCGAACTGAATTCCTCCACAAGCCACGTTCGGGCACGAGATATTCAGTTCATAGGCCGCCAAACCGTCCACGGCTTCGAGGTGCCGGACAACTTCGGCGTACTCCTCCGCGTTACGCCCGAAGACATTAGTTTTTCGGAAATAAACCGCTGCACGCCAACGTTTTGCAGGCCGACCGCGTTGATCATGCCGGCAGGCGTGGGTGTCAGCCGCGGTGCCGGCGCGCCTTCCATGGGCTCGAGCGAGAGCCCCTTGACGACGATAGCCCCTAGCCGGTTAAGGTCGGTCAGTTCGGCAAATTCAATGCCATATCCGAAGGTGCCGCTCGCCGCAATTACCGGATTCGCGAGATGCAGCGCGCCGATTTCTACAGAGAGATCCACTGCGCTCGGAGGGCTCACTGCGCGCTAGTCTAACACGCGGAATGCTGAGGATTGGGCACTGAAGCCCGGTGTGAACCTGGTCGGATGCTGCCGGAGCCCCAACTCCCACTGCTTTGGCCTTCCGGGACGCGGATGCCGCACCTTCGCTCTCCTATGCTAGGATGTTCGCCCGGATGCGCGTCGTTGAGAAAACCCAACTGATGTCCGCTACAGAGATTGACCGCACTTTGCAGCGCTTGGCCCACGAAATCGTGGAGAAAAGCGGGGGTGCGGCGAACCTGGCGCTAATCGGAATTCGCCGCCGGGGGGTACCCCTGGCGCAACGGATCGCGCGTGCCATGCATGGCATCGAGCACCTCGAAGTTCCGGTCGGTACATTGGACATCACCCTTTATCGCGATGATCTCTCAAAGATAGCGTCGCACCCTGTGCTGCACTCGAGCGAAATAGCGTTTCCAGTGGACGATAAGGACGTGCTTTTGGTCGACGACGTGCTTTATACCGGACGCACCGCGCGGGCCGCAATGAATGGGCTCTTCGATCTTGGCCGTCCCAGCCGTGTCCGCATGGCGGTGCTGATTGATCGAGGCCATCGTGAACTTCCGATCGAAGCCAGCTTCGTCGGGAGGGATATCCAGACCAGCAGCCGCGAGATCGTCGAAGTCCGCTTGCAGGAAATCGATCGCGAAGAACGCGTAATGCTTGTCGAACGCGTGGAATAGCGGCTGGCTGGCGGTACTGCGCAGTGACGTGCGTCGCAAATATACCCGAGGAGCCAAAGTGGCAGAACGGTTGCGCGACCTGCTGAGCATTGAGGACTTGACTGCGCAACAGATCGCCTTTCTTCTCGATGAGGCCAAGCCCTTCCAGGAATTCCAGCGTTATCTGCTGAAAAAACTCGCCACTCTGCGCGGCAAAACCGTTGCGCTGGCTTTCTTTGAGGCTTCTACGCGCACGCGCATCAGCTTCGCCACCGCAGCCTCGCGCCTTGGCGCCGACACCATGAATCTGCAGGCCGAATCTTCCAGCCTGAAAAAGGGGGAATCCCTGCTGGATACTGCGCGCACGCTCGACGCCATGAAACCCGACTGCATCGTAATGCGCCACAGTTGTTCGGGCGCCGCCGATTTCGTGGCGCGTCATTTGGATATACCGGTCATCAATGCAGGCGACGGCACGCACGAGCATCCCACTCAGGCGCTGCTCGATGCACTTACCATTCGTGACCGCCGCGGCACCATCGAAAATCTTAACGTCACCATCATTGGCGATATCCTCCACAGCCGGGTGGCCCGTTCCAATCTCCACTTGCTAGGAAAATTTGGCTGCCGTTTCACGCTCTGCGGCCCGCCCATGTGGCTCCCGCGAGAATTTGAATGCCTAGGCAAGCGAGTGAGGCGCTCGTCCAAAATCGACGATGCACTCGAGGGCGCCGACGTGGTCATCGTTCTGCGGGTTCAGCAGGAGCGGCTGCATGAGCCGTCCCTGCCCCTGGACGAATACATTTTGCTTTATCAGCTCACGCCCGAACGTCTCCAGATCGCCGGTCCGGATGCGCTTGTTCTTCACCCCGGGCCTATGATTCGCGGGCTGGAAATTGATCCAGCCGTAGCCGATGGTCCCCAGTCTTGCGTTCTGGAACAGGTTACGAATGGCCTTGCCGTGCGGATGGCCCTCCTCTTTGTCATGATTGCGACTGGGTCGGAAACCGACGATGCCAGGGGATCGGCCCATGCTGCTCATTAAGAATGGACGGGTCATCGATCCCTCTAGCGGAACCGACGCGAAGCGCAACATATGGATCGATAGGGGACGTGTTACACGCATTGCGCCGGCAGAGGGTCCCGAAGCCCCACCCAATGGTGAAGCGCTCGATGCCACCGGCCTTGTCGTTGCGCCCGGTTTCATCGACCTGCATTGTCATCTGCGCGAGCCCGGCGGGGAGAGCTCCGAGACAATCGAAACCGGCACGCGCGCGGCCGCGCGCGGAGGCTTTACGGCCGTGTGTCCCATGCCCAACACGCGTCCGGTGAATGACAACGCCTCGGTCACACGCGCCATTCTGGAGCGCGCAGCCGCTGTGGCCAGTACGCACGTCTGGCCGATCGGCGCGGCGTCTCTCGGCAGCCGGGGCGAATCTTTGGCGGAAATCGGCGCCATGCAGAAGGCGGGAATTGTCGCGGTCAGCGACGATGGGCGTCCCATCCCTTCAGCCAAGCTCTTGCGCCAGGTGATGGACTATTGCCGCGAGCTCGATCTGCCGGTCATCGACCATTGCGAAGACACCTCGCTGTTTGCCGGCGCAGTCATGCGCGAGGGACGCCAATCGGTGCGCCTGGGTCTTCGTGGGATGCCCGCGGCGGCGGAATCGATCGCCGTAGGACGCGATATTCAAGTGACCGAACTGACGGGCTGCCGCTTCCATGTCGCCCACCTATCCTCGCAGGCCTCCCTCGATCTGGTTCGCGCCGGCAAAAAGCGCGGCTTGCGCGTCAGCTGCGAAGTCACTCCGCACCACTTCACGCTGTGCGACGAGGATGTCGTCTACGATGCGCGCTTCAAGATGAATCCCCCTCTGGCATCCAAAGAGGATCGCGCCGCCTTGATCGAAGGCCTCGCCGACGGTACGGTAGACGCAATCGCCACCGACCACGCGCCGCATGAGGCGGCGACCAAGGAGGTCGAATTTGATCTCGCTCCTTTCGGCATCACAGGATTCGAGACCGCACTGGCCCTTGCCTTGGAACTCGTCCGTGCTGGAAAACTGTCGCTCCTGCGCCTGGTGGAACTCTTTACCACCGGTCCGGCGCGCGTTTTGGGACGAAAGCGATCGATTGCGCCCGGCGAGCCGGCCGATCTCACGGTCTTCTCAACCGACCACCTTTGGACTTTTGAGGTGAACCAATCCGCGAGTAGGTCAGGCAATACTCCGTTCGACGGTCGCAAATTCCGTGGCGCTCCGATGTTTACAATTGTCGCCGGACGCATTGCCTATCGCCGGGGCGAATAAATCCAATTTTTGTCGGAAAAATTTGCTGCAGGTACAGCGACCCAAGGAGCTCAGCGCGTCGCGGGTTCCGCTGCCGGATGCATGCCGTGCTGCGGTACCTCGTGGATGCCGCGCGGCGGCGGTTCCTGATGAGCGCGATAGAAATGATCGAGGGGGCCGGGGCCTTTTCCGATGGCAAAGCCATTTTCAATGGCTTTCACTACATAGGCCTTCGCAAGCATCACCGCTTCGCGCAGCCCGCGCCCCAAAGCAAGCTGGGCAGCAATAGCTGAGGCGAAGGTGCAACCCGAGCCGTGAGTGTGCTCTGTGCGGACATGATCGCCGCCTAACGCCAGCGCTTCCGAGCTGTCGAAAAGAAGATCGACGGCCTTGTCCATGTGACCGCCCTTAACGACCACGGCGTGCGCTCCGCGTTCCACCAGTCTACGCGCCGCCGCCTCCATTCCCGCAACGTCCTTGATCTCTATCCCAGAAAGCAGCACCGCTTCCTGAATATTTGGCGTGATGACGGAAGCACGCTTCATCAACTCATCGGCGAGATACTTTACCCCGCTGGCGTCGAGCAAGTCCGGCCCGCCGGCCGTCGGCTGCACCACAGGATCCAGCACAACGTTAGGGAAATTTGCTTTGTCCAGAAACTCAACCACCGCTACCGCGTTGGCGCGATTGCCCAGCATGCCGATTTTCACAGCCGCGATCTGCAAATCCTCCGCGAGTGCATCGAGTTGCGCCCGCAAGGTCGCCGCTGGGGTCACGTGCACGGCTTTGACGCCCTGAGTAGACTGGACGGTGAGTGCGGTGATCGCCGCTACGCCATAACAGTTGTTCGCTGACAAAGTCTTCAAGTCGGCAGCCGTTCCAGCGCCACAGGAAGGATCGAACCCCGCGATTGTCAAGACAATGGGTAAAGAAACGTGATGATGATTATTCAACTCGTCGTGCCCTCCGCGCCAGGCACAAATGCCGGCTGCTCCGCATCGCGGAGAGAACCAGCACAGCAGAATTTACGCGCCTCGACCGGCGCGCGCAAGTTTTTTCTCGGGGCAGAAAAAGTTTTGCAGCTGCAGCGCCGCTCGCATCAAATAGCAAGATGCGTGGAGGAAGAATGGGACGCGCGGATCAGACCCAAGATATCAGGGGAAGAGGCCGCGCACGAGCATCGCTTCGGTAACACGGCTGACTGCCAGGACGTAAGCGGCCGCCCGCGAATGGGTGCGGTGTTTGCGCATGGTCATGTATACGTCGTTGAAGGCGCGGCGCATGACGAAATCCAGCTTCTGGTTCACTTCGGTGTCCTGCCAGTGGGTGCCCTGCAGATTCTGCGCCCACTCAAAATAGCTGACGGCGACGCCGCCGGCGTTGGCCAGGATGTCTGGGATGACAAAGACCCCTTTGCGGGTCAGAATCTCATCGGCATGGGGCGTGGTCGGTCCGTTGGCCCCCTCGGCCACGATTTTGGCTTTGATCTGGTCCGCATTGTGCAGCGTTATGGTATTTTCCAGCGCTGAGGGAATCAGAATGTCACATTTCAGCGCTAGCAGGTCCTCATTGGAAATGCGTGATGCGCCGGGCATACCGACGACAGTTCCAGCGCGTTCCTTGTAACGATAAGCTTTCAGCGGATCGATCCCGCGCGAATTAAAAACAGCGCCTCGCGAGTCGCTGAGAGCCACCACTTTTGCTTTCTTCTCGAAAAGGATGCGGGCCACCGCGGACCCCACATTGCCAAAACCCTGTACTGCCACGCTGGCCCCGCGCAAGGAGATCTTTTTCAACTTGCACACTTCCTCGAGAGCGAAGAGCAGACCCCACGCCGTTGCGTCGGCGCGGCCTTCCGAACCGCCCAGGGAAACGGGCTTGCCGGTGACGGACCCCAGTGCGGCTTCGCCAGCCAGCATGGAGTATGTATCCATCATCCAAGCCATAGTTTGAGCATCGGTGGCGACGTCTGGAGCCGGAATATCGCGTTCGGGTCCCAAAATGGGTGAAATTTCATACGTGAACCGTCGTGTCAGGCGCTCCAACTCGCCGCGCGACATTCGCTTGGTATCGCAAATCACACCGCCCTTGGCGCCGCCATAGGGGATATTCACCGTCGCCGTCTTCCAGGTCATCCAGGAAGCGAGCGCCTTGACTTCGTCTAGTGTGAGATTGGGATGATAACGAACACCACCCTTCGCCGGCCCTCGTGCAGTATTGTGCTGAACGCGATACCCGGAAAACACTTTTACCTGCCCGTTATCGAGCTTGATGGGAATGGAAACTTCCATCACTCGTTTTGGCGTGCGAAGAATCTGCCTCAATCCCAGATCGATTTTCAGAAATTCCGCCGCCATATCAAATTGAATCTGAGCTATGCGGAAGGGATTGAGATCCTCCCGAGGGGCCATTTTTGGAATCACCGGTTGCGGGATAACTTTGGCGAGCGTTCCCATCCAGCATCTCCTTATTTTGGCGCCTGGGCGCCTTGCCTTCTAGGCTCGTGCCGCGCTTGTAGTTGGCCACCCGTAGCGTTGGCGGCAATCGGCAGAGCAGAAGTGCGTGATGTGGCCCGATTTCTCCAACTTGAATGAAATCTCCCCCGAAACGTAAGTTCCACACACAGGGTCCCGATACAGACGGGTGGGGGAAGAATTTTCCGGCTGCTGGCCGTGCCTCGTCTGGCGGGCATCAGACGCAGTCCATTGCCGCACAAAAGACAGGAGCCCACCGGTTACGACTCCCCATAGGACGGCCCGGAATATGCGGCTCAGTGAGTTCACTCCATCCTCAACATTGACGATTGACGCCAAACAAGCGCGCAGTGTATTGAGTAGCAAAAGGGCTTGTCAAATTGAATCTGGCAGATTCTGTCGTATCGGTTGGTTCAACTTAGGACACGGCCCGCACCCCTAACGCCTTGTATCTTTATGATGTAGAGGCAGTTAGGGAAACTATAAGAGAGTACTCGAAGGGATCCTTTCCACACCCATATAGGGGCGCAGGACCTCTGGAATCAGAACCGATCCGTCCGCTTGCTGGTAATTTTCCAACAACGCCAGCCAGGTGCGGCCCACCGCCAAGCCTGAGCCGTTCAGGGTGTGCACGAAATCACTCTTGCCACCCTTGCGTTTCGATCGAATTCCGCTCCGCCGCGCCTGAAAGGCTTCGCAATTAGAGCAGGAAGAAATTTCGCGAAACTGGTTAGCGAAGGGAAGCCAAACTTCGATGTCGTAAGTCTTGCTCGACGCAAAGCCCATATCCGCGGTGCACAGCAAGACCACGCGATAATGCAGGCCGAGCTTCTTTAGAAGCGATTCGGCATCGCGCACAAGCGATTCCAGCTCCTCGTAGCTTTGCTCGGGTCGCGTGAATTTGAACATCTCCACTTTTTGAAATTGATGCTGCCGGAGAATGCCGCGTGTATCTTTGCCAGCAGCCCCCGCTTCGGAACGAAAGCAGGCCGTCCACGCGCAGACCTTAATGGGCAATTGATCCGCATCGAGAATCTCGTCTCGATAGAGGCTGGTCAGCTCGACTTCTGCGGTTGGTGTGAGCCAGAGGTCGGTTCCTTCCAGGCGGAACATTTCAGCCGCAAACTTGGGCAATTGCCCAACGCCCGTCAAAGATGCCGTGTTCACGAGAAATGGTGGAAGGTATTCCGTATATCCATTGGTCGTGTGTGCGTCTAAAAAGAAATTCGCCAAGGCTCTCTCGAGCCGCGCCCCTAAGCCGCGGTAGAGCGCAAAACGCGCACCCGATATTTTTGCAGCTCGCGCGAGATCCAGGATCCCGGCGCGTTCGCCGACTTCCCAATGAGGTTTTGGGACAAACCCAAATTGCGGAGGGCTGCCCCACCGGCGAACTTCGACGTTGCAGGTAGCATCATAACCGATCGGGACGGAGGCATGCGGAAGGTTCGGTACCAACAGCATGAATTCCTCGAGCCGACTGTCAAGTCGAGCGATCTCCTCATCCGCCCGCTTGATCTCTTCGGAGGCGTACTTCATTTCGGCCAGCAGATCTTCGGCTTTCTGGCCTGCACGCTTCCGCCGGGCAATCTCTTCGCTCGCCCGATTACGCTCGGCTTTGCGGCGCTCGGCGGCGGTAATCCGCTCACGTCTTTCGCGATCCAGCGCGCGGAAGCCCTCGAAGTCTATTCGTACACCGCGATTGGCGGCCATCTTTTCGAATTCCGGTAGATGCTCGCGAAAGTAGTTGAGGTCGTGCATGGCCGGACAGGATACCGTAACCGCGCGGCGCAAGAAACCTAGCGATTTTCACCGCGCGGCGCATGGCGGTTGGCAGCGTGGGTGGACCGTATATGATAGCGGCGGTTATCATGGATTTAGACAGTAATGGACCAAACCGCACCACTAGCACTTTCGAGCCCCGCGCAAGGCGGCGACGAATTTCTGTGGGGTTTTTGGTATCCGGTCCTTCGGAGCAACCAAATTAGTGGCCGGAGGCTGGTGACTTCGACGCGACTCGATGTTCCTCTGGTCCTCGGGCGCAATGTCGCCGCCAAAGCTTTCGCCCTCCGCGACGTCTGCCCACACCGGGCCTTTCCGCTGTCGCTTGGACGATACGATGGTCAGACCGTGGAATGTTCTTATCATGGCTGGCGTTTCGATGCGCACAGCGGGCAGTGCAGCCTGGTTCCTTCCGTCACCGAGCATTCCAAGCTTCAATGCGACCGCATCTACGCGGGAAGCTTTCCGTGTGCAGAGCGCGACGGATATGTATGGGCGTATTTCGACAATCCCGAGGGACGCTCGCCTGCCGCCTGCCCGCCCCCAGCGCCAGAATTGCCGAAATATACCGGCCGATATCGCATCGTCCATCTTTCCGCAACCCTGGCCTGCAGCATGGACACAGCGATTATCGGGCTGATGGATCCCGCGCACGGTCCCTTCGTACACCGTTCCTGGTGGTGGAGGAGCCGCCGCAGTATCCGCGAGAAGCAAAAAAGTTTTGAACCCATCCCGCAGGGCTTTCGGATGAGTCCGCACACGCCCTCAACCAACAGCGCTCCCTACAAATTGCTCAAGGTCTACGGCGCGGCGGTCACAACGCAGATCGATTTCGTGCTGCCCAATATGCGCACCGAAGAAGTTCGCTGCGGGAAATACTGGTTCACCAATCGCACTACCATCACGCCGATCCGGCGCGACCTCTGCCAGTTAGACTTCTGCGCGGCCTGGAATCTATTTTCCTGGTTCCCGCTCGCGGCGCCGCTGCTTCATTTTTTCGGGAAGCGTTTTATCGCCCAGGATCAGCGCGTGATCGAACTGCAGAAGCCGGGATTGACAGTTCAGCCGCGGATGATGCTGATCGACGATGCGGACCGGCAAGCGCGCTGGTATTTTCAGTTGAAATCCGCGTATCTAGCGTCGCAGCGCAATGGCGCGCCGATGCAGCATCCTCTGCCCGGCCCGGTCACGCTGCGCTGGCGCAGCTAATTTGCTGGTGAGGGTCTACTAACTTCTGCAGCCATTAGTGACGTAGCCAAGCCGCCCGGCTGAACCCCTCCAAATCGTAGGAATTCCGGCTAAAGTATTCACGTTTTGAGGCGAAGCAGTTTGGTCAGATTACCGCCGAGAATCGCTTCTTTCTCCGCATCCGTAATCTGCGCACCGAGGATGGAGTCGATGGTATCGGGCCAGACAAGTGGAATGTCGGTGCCATAGACGACCTGACTGGCGCCTACCTCGGCCACTAAATGCCGCACGCCCTCTGGCGAAAATACCATTGAATCGACGTAGATTTGCTGCTTGAGATATTCGCTTGGTTTGTTCTTATTCAGGCACCCGGCATTCTGGCGCACGTCGCAAGCCACTTGCGTGCGGCCAAGATAAGACGGCAGGTAGCCACCGGCATGAGCCGCACACAGCTTCAGATTGGGAAAGCGGTCGAGCGTGCCGTCATAAATCATGTGGGAAAGAAACAGGCTCGTCTCCAACGGATTTCCGATGATATTTCCCAAATCACCTCGGCCTTTCAGGCCGCCTTCCTTGGTGACGTTCTCGGCATTATTCGGATGCATGAACACCATCACATCAAGTTCCTGCGCCTTGGCCCAGAAGGGGTCGTACTTGGAATCCGAGAGCGGCTCACCTTGCACGTGACCGGCGACAGCGGCGCCGACCATCCCCAGATTCTTGACGGCGTGCTCCAGCTGCTGCGCCGCTAAATCGGGGAATTGCAGCGTGGGCGATGTTAACGCCAGGAAACGATCATGGTTGCTATTGCACCATGCCGCGAGACCTCGGTCATGAACATCAACAATCTTGGCCGCCAAATCACGATCTGCGGCATACCACCAGAATGCGTTTATATCTAACACCTGAATATCGATTCCGCGCTTGTCCAGTTCCCGTATTCGATCAGGCCCCAATGCTCGGCCGCCCTGCGCGTAACGCTCCAGCGGCGTGCCCTTGACCACCTCCGCGATCTCCGGGATTGTGGCATGGGCATGCACGTCGATCACTTTGACGCGCTTGCCGCCCACACGCACATCGCGATGCACCACAGAAGCGTCCGAGGCCTCTGCCTGGCCCTGCCCGCGGCCTTGTCCCCGGTCCTGCCCCGGCTGAGCCATGGCATCTAGTAATCCTCGGCCCGCGGCCAACATTCCGGCCGTCACGCCCGCCACGCCCCTAATGAAGTCCCTGCGATTCGGCATACTTCCTCCTTCACGCTCAATCGCTGTTCAAACGCGGAGTCAAAAATGGAACTCTTTAGTTAAGCGCCGCTAGCTCCCGTCACCCGGATTTTCGACTGTCAGGCTATCACAGACTTCCGTCAAAGAGGATAGGGCTTGGCGGGCTTGGCTGCCTTGCAAAACCTTCATGGTCATCGACGATGTTGACAGTGTTAGCGCCGCCGAATACCCTCACCGAATGGCTCTATGCCGCCGCACCTCATGCCATCTCACGCCGCGTATTCGTCGCAACTCGCGGACATGACCCTCAAACGTCATTCGCTGTTCCATGGCGCCACCCTCTTCATTAAAGACACAAGCAGAAGAATCCATCTTGCGCTCACCCACGCGTTTTTGGTTCGATGGATGGTCACATTGGCAATCGGGGATGTGCTGTTTGTAGGATTGCGCACTGGATCGGTGATGATCGCGCCGCTTTTGCTTTGCGGCGTCGCAAGACCACAGGCTATGCCGCGAGACGACTTAACCGCATCGACATCCCGCATCGAGGTGAAGGACGAAACGGGCCGCACAGTTCAGATTCCGCAGCCGGTCCGTCGCATCGTGTCGCTTGCGCCCAGCGTAACTGAGACGCTTTTCGCACTCGGCGCGGGCGACCGGCTGGTCGGCGATACTGACTTCTGCGATTACCCCCCCGAGGCCAGGCGAAAAGTGCACATCGGCGGCCCGGTAAATCCCAATATCGAAGCGATTGCCGCTTTGCATCCAGACCTGGTCGTGGTCACGCGCGAGATCAATCGGCCCGATTCGGTGCACTCGCTCGAACATCTGGGCATGGCCGTGTATGCGACGGACCCTCAAACCGTCGAGCAAGTACTGACCTCCACCGAGCGCCTTGGCCAGTTGCTGGGGGCAGCAGACGCGGGGCGTTTACTGGTGGCCAAACTGCGAATGCGCCTCGACGAAGTGGAGCGGCGGCTTGCCGGCTTGCCTGCAAAAAACGTGCTGATGGTGGTCTGGCTCGATCCCGTCATTACCGTAGGACGAAACACTTTTTTGGACGATGCTTTGCGCCGCGCCGGCGCGCGTTCGGTGATCGATTCGCCGCAGTCCTGGCCGACCATCGATCTCGAACAGGTCGTCCGCCTTCAACCCGATTATTTGATTATTTCCAACGACAATGTGAAGCAGGTACAAAGGGAATTGGCTGAGTTACAGCAACGCCCTGGCTGGCGGCGGCTCGGCGCCGTGCGCAGTCGCCGCTTCGTTGTGTTATCGGAGGCCATCAGCCATCCTTCGCCGCGCCTGGTGGACGGAATCGAGCAACTCGCACGCGCTCTCTACCCCTCCGAGTTTGGCACCCACGCCGCATTTGTTGGCGAGCCCAGACGAAATCGCTGGAAATTTGCCATCGCGGGTATTCCTCAACCGCTTTTCTCATTCACGCAAACAGGCGGATGCCCGTGAAGCGTTTGACACTCCGACGCGTACTCTGGAGTTGTGCGCTCCTGGCGACGGTGCTGCTGGGCATCGTCGCGCTGGCGCTCCGCCTGGGTGCGGTGCCTTTTTCTTTCGGCGACTTGGGACAGAACTTGTGGTGGTTCGTTAGCGGTCAGTCCGAAAAAGTCTCCACCGATTTCCGTTTGATCATGGTAGATATACGCTTACCGCGAATCCTATTGGGAATTGTCGTCGGTGCCGCGCTGTCGGTGGCCGGCGCTGGTTTCCAGGCGCTCCTGCGCAATCCGCTAGCGGATCCTTACGTATTGGGAGTGTCGAGCGGCGCCGCCCTGGGTGCCATTCTAGCCCTGCTGGCCGCGCCGGCGGTGCCGCTGATAACACCCGCAGCCGCCTTTCTGGGCGCGGCGGCGACGATAGCCGCGGTTTATTTTCTTGGCCGACGCCAGGGACAGCTCGATAGCAGCACGCTTCTCCTGGCAGGCATCGTTACGGCGTCATTTCTTACGGCTATGATTATGTTTCTCATGACTAGCCTCGCCAGCCGCGATTTGCGCGGCATCTCTTTCTGGCTGATGGGTGACCTCTCCGCTTCGCTTCCCCGCGGCCTGCTGTGGATATTGATCACCGGATTTTTTGCCGCAGCGGGAGCCATTTTGACGACTGCGTCGGATCTGAATGTTTTGCTTGCGGGCGAACGAGAAGCGATGCATTTGGGCGTGAACGTGACGCGGGTTAAGCTGGTCGTGTACATCTCCGCATCCGTGCTGACCGGCTTGGCCGTCTCCGTCAGCGGGGCCATCGGCTACGTGGGTCTGCTCGTGCCGCACGTCATGCGTATGTTGTTTGGCTCCGACTATCGCCTGCTGATCCCCACCTCGGCGCTGGGCGGCGCCATTGCGATCGTCTTGGCGGATACTCTGGCGCGAACTCTAATTGCGCCAACGCAACTGCCTGTCGGTGCCATGACGGCCATGGCCGGCGCCCCGGTTTTTATTTACCTGCTGCGCCGGAGGCTGGCGTGAGCGGAACCGAAAGCATTACGGAAGCTCGTCCGGGGCCCTCCGCGCAGCGACACTCTTCGCACGTACGTCTCAACGTGGAGCAGGCCAGCTACGCCTATTCGGCGCGCAAGCAGGCGGCTCCGCTTTTCACGCTGGAAGCCACCACCTTTCAGGCAGGCGAGCGCGAATTCGTGGCCATCCTCGGTCCGAACGCCAGCGGCAAATCCACGCTCCTCCGCCTGATCGCCGGCGCCATCGCTCCGCTTTCCGGGCGCATAGAACTCGACGGCTTCGAGACCTACCACCTCGATGCGCGAACCCGCGCCCAGCGCATTGCGCTCGTGCAACAGGAAAGTCCTCTGATTTTTCCCATTCTTGCGGGTGATTTCGTCCTGCAGGGACGTCATCCCCACGGCAGATCGCTCTGGTTCGAGAAAGACGAGGATTTCGCCATTGCCGAAAAGGCGCTGGCGCAAGTGGGCGCCGAGCATTTGCGCGATCGCTGGATGCACGAAATCTCCGGTGGAGAAAAACAGCGAGTCGTGCTGGCTCGCGCGCTGGCACAGCAGCCGCTTGTATTGTTGCTAGACGAACCCACTCTGCATCTGGACATCCGGGCACAAATCGACCTGCTTTGCCGTTTGCGCCACTTGGCTGACGAACATCGCTACACAGTGATCGAAGTCACACACGATCTGGGCCTGGCGGCGGAATTCGCTGATCAGATCGTTCTGCTACACCGAGGCAAATGCCTGCGTGTGGGCACGCCCGCTGCTGTCTATCAGCGGGAACTGCTCGAACAGGTGTTCGAGGTCCCGCTTGGAATCGAAGCTGGGCCCGCGGGGCGCCCGCGCGTCATTGTTCAAGGAAGAAGGGAAGAAATGTAGCAGCCACGCGCAGCAAGCGTCCGGCAGCGGTGCCCTTCCTGGTCTGCGCGGTGCGTCGATTCCGAAATCGCCTAATCAGCAATGTTATAATCCTAGAATTCGCTATGCCTCGTACCACGCCTGCAATCGCGCGCGTCGCGCCTGAGGTCTCTGCGGCCTACGAGTCTGTTATCGGGCTCGAAGTCCACGTGCAACTGAAGACCGCGACCAAAATATTCTGCGGCTGCTCCACGCGATTCGGCGATCGGCCAAACGCCAACACCTGCCCGGTTTGCCTGGGCCTGCCCGGCTCTTTGCCTGTGCTCAATAAGCGCGCCTTGGAAGTGGCCCTGCGCGCTTCGCTGGCGCTCAATCTGCGCCTCCAGCAAAATTCACGCTTTGCGCGAAAAAATTACTTTTATCCCGATCTGCCCAAGGGCTACCAGATCTCCATGTACGAATTGCCGCTGGCCACGCATGGCTGGCTCGAAATCGAGCACGACGGCGCAGCGAAAAAGATCGGCATCACGCGGCTGCATCTCGAGGAAGACGCCGCCAAAAATCTACACGAAGGCTTCCTCGACTCAGATCGCAACAGCTATATCGATTACAACCGCTGCGGCATGCCCCTGGCGGAGATCGTCTCAGAACCCGATCTGCGTTTGCCGGGCGAAGCTCACGCCTATCTGACCACCCTCAAACGGGTGCTCGAGTACGCGGACGTGAGCGATTGCAATATGGAAGAAGGCTCATTGCGCTGCGACGCAAACGTGAGCGTTCGCCGTCGCGGCGAAGAGCGCTTCGGCATCAAAACCGAAGTCAAAAATCTGAATTCGTTTCGTTATCTGCAGCGCGCTCTCGAATACGAGATCGAGCGTCACATCGCCGTAATTGAATCTGGTGGCAGCATCTCTCAGGAGACCCGCCTCTGGAATGTAGCTGAAGGCCGCAGCGAATCCATGCGCTCCAAGGAATTTGCCCACGACTACCGTTACTTCCCCGATCCTGATCTGCTCCCGGTCCACGTGAGCACGAGCTGGCTGGCGGAAATTCAGCGCGATATGCCCGAGCTACCCACAGCACGGCGGCGGCGATTTGAGCAGGAACACGGCCTTTCTGACTACGACGCCGGGGTGCTCACCGCCTCGCGCACGCTCGGCGACTATTTCGAGGCGGTCCTCCGCGCTGGCGGTCCGGCGAAGGCCTCCGCAAGTTGGATCCAAACCGAACTGCTTCGCAGGCTGAACGATTCGGGCCTGTCCGTCGAGGCGAGTCCGGTCCCTCCGGCGGCTTTGGCCGGATTGCTCGCGCAGGTCGAGGCGGGAAGCATCACCGGCGCATCGGGCAAAAAAGTTTTCGCGGCGATGTTTGAGAGCGGCAAGTCGGCCGAGGAGATCATCGCGGCTCAAGGCTTGTCGCAGATTCAAGATACAGCCGAGATCGAACGCATGTGCCGCGAAGTGGTGGAGAAAAATCCCGAAAGCGTGGCCAAATATCGCGCCGGCAACCAAGGCGTCTTCAAATCGTTTGTGGGGCTAGTCATGAAGGCCTCGCGTGGCCGGGCCAACCCGCAGATCGTCAACGAAACTCTGAAGCGGCTGCTGGGATGAACCAAAGCGGCAACCAAGAAAGTCAGGAGCAAAGGAAAATGCTCAAGGTGGGCGACAAGGCGCCGGATTTTCAGCTGCAGGCAGCCGATGGACGGGAGGTCGCGCTTTCCGGTCTGCGCGGCAAACCTGTGGTCCTCTATTTTTTCCCCAAAGCGCTCACTTCCGGTTGAATCAACGAAGCGTCCGAGTTTCGCGACGCCAAACCTCAGTTTGACAAGCTAGGCGCGGTTGTCCTGGGCTGTAGCGGCGACAGCGTGCAAACTCAGGAGAAGTTCTCTGCCAAATACAATTTGAATTTCCCGGTGCTGAGCGATCCGCAGTTCAAAGCCATCGAAGCCTATGGCGCGCGGCGGATGAAGCAATTCCTTGGCAAATCCTTCCTGGGGATCGTACGCTCCACGTTCTTAATCAGCCCGGAGGGCCGTATCGCCAAAATCTGGGACAAGGCGCCGTCTAAAGGACATGCAGCCGAAGTCCTGGAAGCTGTAAGGCAGCTCGTTGCTACGCAGGCGCGGTAGACGTTGGCGATCCCAAGGCCCTACAGGCTGCAAGTCACTGCGCCCGCTCCGCCGCCCGGCGAAACCGCGATTTCCACCTGCATGTTATCGATCAGGCGAGTGCTGCCGAAGCGTGCAGCTAAAAGAACCAGGCACGAACGCGTGAGGCGCATGATCGGCTCAAACGAATCGGCGTCGACGATTTCCACATAATCTGGCGCAGCCAACGGTTCATCGGCCAATTCCTTCCGCACAAGAGCGCCGATCTTCATGGCCTCGCGCTCACCCTCTTCGATCGCGCGGCGTGCCCTGGAAAGCGCCCGATAAAGTACGGTTGAGCCCTGGCGTTCTTCAGGCGAAAGATAGCGATTGCGCGAAGATAGCGCCAGCCCATCGGGCTCGCGCACAATGGGACAAACTACAATCTCACTCTCCAGCGCCAGATCAGCCGCCATCTGCAGAATGATGCGTGCCTGCTGCGCGTCCTTGCGACCGAAATAGGCGAATTGCGGGGCCGCAATTTCCAACAGCTTGAGGACAACCGTCGCGACGCCCCGAAAATGCCCCGGCCGTATTTTGCCTTCCAAGCGATCGGCCAGGCCTTCGACGTTCACCGAAGTGCGAAAACCCGTCGGATACATCTCCTCGACCGAAGGAGCGAATAGAAAATCCACGCCGGCCTCTTCCAGCTTCTGCCGGTCGGCTTCCAGGTCGCGCGGATATTTTGTGTAATCCTCACTCGGCGCGAACTGCTTGGGATTTACGAAAATGGAGACGATCACGGGGCTCGCGTCGCGACGTGCAGCTTCGATCAGCGAGATGTGGCCTGCGTGCAGCGCGCCCATAGTGGGAACAAGGCCCGTCAGCCGGCCTTCGGCACGCACCTGCCGCGCCACCTGCTTCATCCACTCAACGGTGTGAATGACTTCCACGCGGCAACGGCGCGGATCTTCTTAATGAGCGGCCTGTGCGGCGCGCTCGCGGAAGAAGCCGATCAGATCCGTGCTGACGGGCTTGGCGCCGAGCTGGCGGAGCAGCGTGATCACTTGGCCGCGATGATAAGTGCCGTGGTTGGCCAGATGCTGGAGCGCCTGCCAAAGCACGAAGCTATGGGGATTGCCCTTCGTATCACGGTAATCGAAACTGCGCTCGAGATCGGCAGCCGAAAGCCCGCCCACGTACGACAGAAGATCGCTCTCGAATTGTGTCCACCGGCCGCGCAAGCTGGCCAGATCGGGGAACTGATCCGCGCTCGGCAGCGAAGCGGGCATGCGGCCGTGGAAACGCTCCAGCCAAACCCACTCGGCTCCTAAAATATGCGCCAAAGTATCTCGCACGGAGCGAAAACTCGAGCCAAGGTCGCGCGTGAATTGCTCAGGGGAAAGCGCGGCCGTGGCGTCCAGTATCCGCCGATTGGCCCAGGCATCATAGGCGAACAAGGCGCGAGCGTGCTCCGGTGTGATCATTGTGTTTCCTTGCGCTCAGCTTCGCCGGACGGCCAGCAGCCGTTCGCGAACTTCGCTCGAGAGATGGTAAGACTCTTCATCCGCGGGGAAGCGCCCCTGGCGGATGTCCTCCGCGTATGCGGACACGGCCTGAGAAATTGCTTCACCCACATTGGCGTAGCGACGCGCGAATTTCGGCGTATGCCCCAGAGACAAGCCGATCATATCGTGCAGCACGAGGATCTGGCCATCGCATTCGGGGCCGGCGCCGATGCCGATCGTGGGAATACGCAACTCGCTGGTGATCCGCGCCGCGAGTTCGCGAGGGACCGACTCCACCACGATTGAAAACGCTCCCGCCGCTTCTACTGCACGCGCATCGCGCAGGAGTTGTTCCGCCGCTTCCAAAGTCTTGCCCTGAACCCGGAAGCCGCCAAACGCGTGCATCGATTGTGGCGTCAATCCAATATGGCCCATCACCGGAATCTCCGCTTCGACCATTTGCGCGATTAATTCCATGCGCCGCTCGCCGCCCTCAATCTTGACCGCCTGGGCGCCCGCTTCCTTAACGAAGCGCACCGCGTTGCGCACCGCTTCGCTCCTATCTCCGTGGAAACTGCCGTAGGGCATATCCGCCACCAGCAGAGCTCTGCGCACCCCGCGCCGCACCGCGCGCGTATGGTGCAGCATCTCCTCGACCGTTAGCGGCAGAGTATTTTCATAACCGAGCACGGCCATGCCGAGTGAGTCACCCACCAGCACAACGTCCACACCCGCCTCATCCAGCAGGCGAGCGGTTGGATAATCGTAGGCTGTAAGGCAAACAATTTTTCGCCCGTCGGAATCGCAGCGATTAGGGATTTGGCCGGCATTTTGATTGGAAATGGAAGGAATACTCGTTTTGCGGCGGAGTATGTCGGGCACGGTAATCTTCCCGTTGCCCGCATCGAAAGCGACGCTCATCTGACCCTCCGGTGCCGTTCCCTTTTAGGGATACAGCCCTCTGCTACCTAAGCAAGCCTAACAAAATTCCACGCGAATGGCTACGCCCCCCCCCGACCGTCTTCGAAGACACTGTCTAGCGGGAGTTTACTGCGAGTGCTCTCCCGAAACTCTGCGCATTCCCACTAAATCATTCCATCCGTAGGGGTTAAATCGGTTCCTCTTTCTTGAAATGTGTATTACCCTATATATTTATAC
>QHYS01000010.1 GCA_003223325.1 Acidobacteriota bacterium | reverse complement strand
CTGTCGTGCCAGGCTTTGACGGGCTGCAGATTCGTTCCTAGGCGCAACCGGGAATACAGCGTTTCGCAAATGCTCTTGGCTTTGATCTATCCCATCGTCTTGGGATTGGATCGCATTGAGACCGCATCACTCTTGCGTTCGAACGGAACTTTTCAGTACCGACCGGCTTGCCGAGCTTTCCCGATCCACAGACCTTACGGCGATTCTTCCTGAACGCCCTTGCTCATCTCCGGGAGCAGTTACACCCCGTAATGCGGCGTCCGATTTGCTATTCCTTGGGCAGAAGAGTCATCTAACCCGCCAGCAGGTCTATAACATCGTCCACGACGCAGCCGTAGCCCCTGGCATCCCAGGCTCGAACCCATATCCTCAAACATTCGGGTATCTCCCATCTTGTTCAACGTGGCGTACCGCTCCTGATGGTTCGAGACTACGCCGGGCACAAGGGTTTCCGGTCCACTCTGTTTTACGCTGGGGTCAGTTCAGAACAGGTTAACCAAGCCGCTTCCGCCGCATTCGCCCGCTCGTAGAAATTTGTCAATCTGCCGCATTCTGTCAAATTTTCTGAGAACCGAAGCCCGGGGATCACGGAGTTAGCTCCGACCTCGGGTTTGCCTTTTCTGGGATATTTTCAAATATCATGCCCCTGGACTTGACTGCATGACTCCGCCCTGACTTGGCGGCCACTCATGAAAACGGCTATAAGACCCACAGGCCGCATTCCCAGCCTAGCCACGCTAAGAGGGGACAGATGCGGCTACGGGGATTCCCTGACATCGCTTCCAGGAATTCTCTGCCTCTCAGATTGCCGAACTCACCGGATTGCCGCGACCGTCCCACAGTAGTTTGCTATACGAAGCAGATTGAATACTTCACGGACGAAGAAATTATGGCAGAAGCCAAAAGGCGCGGGTTTAATCGCGTGAGTGATTTTGATCTGATTCTCCGCATCAGCGAAGAAATCAAGGCAGATCAAAACAAGCCTGTCCTCGAACAGCAGATCAATCCGCTGGATGAGGTTGCCGTGGCGCTTCTCTACCTTGAGGCCGACAACCTTGTCGAAACGTACATGCAGCAGTACCGTGCTAAGTACGCGGACCAATTTGAGCGTCCGGAGCGTTTCGACGCTTTAGTCGTCGAGTGCCAGAAGACGATGCGCCGGGGCGTTGCCAAATTCATTGAGCTTACACGAGTACTGATCTCTGACTCGGTTTTAGGCATGCCGTGTGGCGGCGTTCGGCCCAACTGATTCGGACTGATTGTGTGTTGCCGAATTGGCGACGAATCGAGCCAGACATATAAATAGGTTCGGAGGTAGCCGCAGCAGTCTTACGGAGGCGTTGTCATGGCTGTCAGGTGAGCCTGGCGCAAGCTGCGTAACGCACGGCCAGCGGCTGCTTAGGCACATCTTTGCTACGACAACATCAAGGAAATCAGGACATCTACGAGGACGATGGCAGCCGCAGTGAAGATTCCCGGCGTGATATAGATTCCCGCTAAGCGGAACACGACGCCCCGTCCGTACAGGACCAGCCAGACGATATCAACCTGGCGAGAGACGAAGAGAGTCAGTAGCTACAGGTTCATCCCCTAACAGGTATCCTGACAGAATTGACGAGCTTGAATTTCAGGCGAGCCGCTGCAGGGAACGTGATGTCCTTTTTGCCTGAAGGACTAATCGAGTTGGTTTTCAGCGCGTATGATTTCCCCCGGATTTCGACCGAGGCAAGAGCCACGCTCAATTCCGCTGGCCCCTTCTTCTTGGCAGCAAGGACGCGGCCGGTTACGTGAGCGCCCTTGGGAATCACGATCTTTCCTCCCACCTTGACGGGTGTGGAGAGGCTCGCGGCAAAGGAATCACCCGCATGGTTTTTCTTGCTGGCGAGCGTTTGACCGATCGTCGCACTGAGGGAGGTACCTTTCGGCACGGTGACGAGCATGGTTGCTGGGGTCACCTTACGTGACTCGGTGACCGACTTTGCTGTCTCGGCCTGCTTCGCCTCCGTCGGGGGCGCAACTTTTTTGGGTGCGGTGGTGGCTTCGCCCTGTTTCGTGGCCTGGTTCGAGCAACTTGTCAGAGTCATGAGGCCTGCAGCTACGCCTGCAAGCCACAACTTGCGACGGACCCGAGAATTCAACATCGCACACCTCCCACTGTGTAAATCGTACCAGTTCGCCAGACGCAATCCGCGCACACTTGCGCTGTGTTGCGTTAGCGGCACTGGTCGAACTTCCAGGAAGAGATACTGTCCGAAACCCGTTCTGACGGCCAGGGAAGGGAGACCGAGACGGTAACTGCGATTTCGGCGTAGAGTTACTTTCCGGAAACCCGTGTAAGAGGGCAAAAGCTCTCCCGACGCGCTTAGGAGAAACGCATGACGAAACTCTTCAGAAAAGACGTCAGCGGTCGTATGTCATTCGGCATGGGCAGACACGATGAAACGAGAAAGCCGCGAATCGTAGGATAGTGAATGCAATCACACGAACTCTGTTCGAGCACGTAGTGTTGCCGAGCTTTTTCCCGCGATGCGGGGAAAACAATTGGTGCGTTTCGGGCCGCCCCGGGTGTATAAGGTGGCCCTTCGGAAGTTCACCCTCTATGCGGAGCGCTTATGAGAACGATTGCAGTTGCGGGCGCCCAAGCCACTACGCAGGTGAGGACGACCGCAGCACCGCAAGCATTTCTCGTTTGGATTTTTCCCCTGTTTTATCCGCTGTCTCTTTCCGCCACGTTCCGCAGCGCAGAATTAACACGAGTGAACGTGGTGCTCGGGAGCGCTTTTCTAACACTGGCCATCGCCTGGTTGGTGGCAGGACCGGTCGCCAGCTGGTTGGCACTTAATTATCTGGATCGCGACGAGCTCGACCGCAGCCGAAACCGGTTGGTGGTACATGGTGCATTGCTCGCCGCTGTTACCCCGGCTCTATTCACCGCGATGCGGCGGATCAGCAGTAATCAGTTAATGGTCTGGTATCTCGTGATCGCCTTCGCCGCAATGGCGGCCTTGCTGCCAGCTTCCAATTCCGCCAGTGTTGTTTATGCGACAAAGTTTCACCACATTCACGCATCTTCCGCCATCGTGCTGGCCAGCTTCGCGCTCGCGCACGTGTTCAATCATTCGCTGGCCATCGTCAGCCTCGGAATGCACGCGGCAGTGCTGCACGTATTTAGATTGGTTTACCGGCAGAACGTTGGCCAGACCATCCTGATTGCCGCAGTCGCGGTGCAGGTGTGTACGGGACTGACTATGGCCTGGAAGTATTATCTGCGGCGCGCCACTCCCCTACGCAACCTGCAGCTGGTTTCCGGAGTGTACCTGGCGGTGTTTCTGGTAACACACCTGATTACTGTATTCACGACGCGGCGGAGCGGGATCGACACGGACTTCGTGTGGGCCTCTCACGCTCCCGCCGGCCTGCTCGCTGGGTTATCGTCGGTGCCGCTGCTGCCACGCTATTCGTTGGCGGTGCTCGCTATTTTCGTTCATCCGGCGTGCCAGGCGCGCTGGAACCTCAGCCGTATCATCTCCGAATCGGCAGCCCGCAAGGCGTCATACAGCGTCATGGCCTTAGGTGCGGCCACGACTGTCGTTGTCGCCCTCGCCGCCTGTGGCGTGCGTTTGATGAAATAATTACCAGACCTGGCCTATTCGCCGCGCTCGCCGTCAAGCATTCTGCCAATCAACTATCAATTGATTTGCCGAGGCCACGATTGCCCAAAAATGGTTGGCGGCGTTTGAGCCGACTTTATCTAGCGACGTGGGAGCGCAGCAGCCGCCAGCGAAGAGTTTCAGAATTCCATCAGATCCCGGGCAACCAGTACGCGGCCCGTGAAGTTCTTGTTCACGTCCGCTGCGAAGCGTTCATAGCTGTCGTTTGGGTCGCCGCTGGCAGGCAGATGCGTTAGTACGACTGTTTTGACGCCAGCGCGTGCGGCCATTTTCCCCACTTCTTCTGGCCTGAGGTGTTCCTCCTCATTGTGGCGCAGATAGCTCGCCTGCTCCTCGGGCGTGCGTTGCGCCCATTGACCCGTTCGGATCTGCTGGGCCTTCGCCTCCTCAGCTGAGAGGTACGTTATTTCCGTGACTAAGAGATCCGCACCCTTCGCCAGTTCCGTGAGTGCCTCACTCGGACCCGTGTCGCCTGAGAAGATCACTACGCGGTCGGAGGTTTCAAATCGGTAGGAGTAGGATTTGTATTTGCCATACGCGGGGCTACCAGGCGGGAAATGGAAGTGCGTGTTCTCGACCGCCGACACCTTGACATTCGCATCTTGGTAAATGACTCCTGTTCCCGTGTCCCGACCGGAGAAAATCTTAAAGGCGGGCACGGTATGAGTTCCGTCACTAATGCGGATATCTGAACTCACTGTTAGAAAATCCACCAAACCCTTGACCGAGGCCGCCGTACCAGGTGGGCCTAAAACTGTAACCGGCTTTGTGTGCGGGAAGTCGTGGTCTGCCGAGAGCAGGCCTCCCAGGCCACCGGTATGATCGCTATGCGGATGGGTAATAAAGATTGTGTTGATGTCTCGTATTGCGATGCCAGCGCGTGTCAGGCGCCGGGTGACGCCTTCACCGGCGTCCACGATATATGGGGTGCCGTTGACGATAAGCGCGTTCGACGATTGGGCGCGTCCGACCATGGGAATTGGACCGCCCCTCGTACCCAGCGTAATCAGCCGCGTGCCGGATTTAGGCGACGAAGCAGACGGCTCAGTTTGGGCCGCATTCCCGGCGGTAGACCAAATGAGCATGACTGTGACAATGCTTACAAGTCGCAAAATCCATCGCATCATCTGGTCCTCCACGGATCTCAGGGTGACGGCAGAAGCCGCGCAAGCTACGCTAGCATACACGCCCAAGGCCGCGATTATATTCCTGGAGGCTCGCGACAAACGGCACCTTCCAAAGCCAAAAGAAAGGTTATATAGTTCGCCCACTTCTGCAATTAGCGGGTAGCCATTGGCAATTCGCACCGGCCAGCGCGTGGGCCCCCTAGGAAATCCTCTCTGCAATTAGCGCAGGCGGGATGGGCGAGGTGTACCGCGCCCGAGATGCACGTCTCGACCGAATTGTCGCTATCAAAATTCTTTCCGACCATATTGGGGATCATGCCGGACTGCGAGAACGTTTCGAGCTCGAAGCGCGGACGATTGCCAGCCTGAATCACTCCCACATTTGCACGCTTCATGACGTCGGCCGCCTCGCTCAAAACAGCAGTGGCTTTCTTAATCTTTTCATGAAATTTTCCTCAGCTTGCTTTTGCTTCTTCATGCCTTGCTTCCTGCGGCGAGCCGCTGGGACAGCCTTTCTTTTTCTACGCTTCACCCCTGTCAATGTTGCCTCCTTTTTCCACTCGAATCTCAATAGGCTGCGCCGTGGCGGCTGCACGAAATCCTTCACTGCTTGTTTGTACTGCTTGTCCCCGCCTTTGCGTTTTGCCTTGGTAAGGACCGAATTCCCGCATCGCTGGCTTGGTATATTCGTAACGCAGATCTCACTGTAAGCAACAGACCGAGCGGCGGCAAGGATTAGAGAGCGGCACGAACGGGGAAACGGAGACGGGCTACGAAAACGAGAACGGCACGCTGACAAAGACAGGCGCGGAAGTGAACACCGGCTCAAGCCCCACTAAATTATTCGGCCCAGTTACTGTTGCCAGTGTATACCAATCAAGGCTAAAAAAGCCTTAAATCGTGGCAGAGCATGGCAACAGTTGACAGTACGACCATCTTCCAGAAGCCGCATAAACACTCAGTAAAATGCGTATTTCGCTGTTTTATCTAGGAGTTCGAAAAGGTCGCCGCTGGAAATTGATCATTTCGAGCACGGTGCGAATGCGGCTCTCGGTGGCGATCGCGAGGTTCATGGGGGTTCCGCGAGGCTATATCTTAAATGCCTTGCGCAAGGGCTGGCCTTTCCATGCGAATTGGCGATTCTGCGGCAGCCCTAGCTGCACCAGAACGCGGCAAACGTACTGCGTGACTAAATCGTCTATGGTTTGCGGTTGATGATAAAACGACGGAATCGCCGGCATGATTAGGGCGCCGGCCTGCTGCGCGCGGAGCATATTTTCGAGATGAATGCGGCTGAAAGGCGTATCACGGACGCAGAGCACCAGCCGCCGGCCTTCCTTGAGGGTCACGTCGGCGGCTCGCGAAACGAGGTCGTTGCTTGCGCCACCCGCAATCGCCGCCAGCGTGCCCATCGAGCACGGTATGACACACATCGAATCCGCTGGGTAACTGCCGGAAGCGATGGAAGCGCCTACATCAGTATTCGGCAGGATTTCAATCTTGCGGTGAGATTTAGCGCCGCTCGAATCGAGAATCCGTTCGGGAAGTTCAGCCAGCGGCCCCGAGATTTGCAATTCGTGTTCGAGCAAGCGTATTCCGGTTTGTGTGATGACCAGGTGTATGCGGGCCACACGGGGATCGGCGTCGAGCATGCGCAGAATCGTCTGAGCCAGCATGGCGCCGGAAGCTCCAGTGACGCCGACGATAATGATCTTTCCTTCGGCTGATTCCATCGGATTTTTGCCGCGAACGGCGGCGGAACGAGGGAGTGTAGGCAGCCGCTCACGGCAAAGTCAAGACGACCGCAGGGTAAGACACGGCGGGGGCTGAAACTGAGCCACTTCTCTCGATTCATTTTGAAATGTGTGGATGGGGGCGCTTCCCCGAGGGCCAGCATCAACTACCACGAAAGCGTAATGGCAGGGATGCGTGAATAGGCAACAAGGAAGCACAGTACAGTAGTGAGCAAACTGTTGAAAGGATGGTTTAAAGTACAGAGAACTCGAGGCATGTGCTACTTAAAAGACGGTATTGCCGGATAAGGGTTTCCCCCGACAGAATCACGGCAGTTGTACATTCCAGACGGTACTCGGCCAGGGAAAAGACCTATTCTCTGATGTGAGAGGAGAAGAGTTTTTCTGACACCAGTTCCTGCGCGCGTACGAGTCCTAACTCCGGTGAGCCGGTGGCGCGGCGCAAATCAACTTTTCTGTGGCCCGCAATCGCTGAAGGAGGGAACAAGCTATGAGTAAGTACTTCATTGTTGTTTTCGTTGTCATTGTCCTCCTGAGCGGATTGGCACCGATGCCTGCAGAGGCCAACCACCATGGAGGAGTCGTTTTCTTCTTGATCGGCTTGGTTCCGCTGATTGTCATACTTGGGTGGCTTCGGAAGCTTTCTGCCGGAAGTCTCCAAAAAAGTCCATCCGTTCGGTGGAGTGGCTCAGTTTTAGCGACCGCCGAGGCGGCCGCGCCTCGGGCGGCTGACGGCTCCGAGCAACTTGTGGTTGAAGCGCCGAAACTGCTCAAGGAGAGCCAGATGGCCTACGTGATTGCTGAGCCATGCATCGGAACGAAAGACACAGCGTGCGTGGATGTATGCCCAGTCGATTGCATCCATCCTCGTAAAGATGAGCCGACCTACGAGAGTGAGACCCAGCTCTACATCAACCCGGTGGAGTGTATTGACTGCGGAGCCTGCGTTCCGGTATGTCCCGTGACTGCAATCTTCACACTCGATGATCTACCGGAGAAGTGGCAGAACTTCACGGCGATAAACGCCGATTGGTACACGAAAAAGGCATAGTTCGCTCGACTCCTGCATTCATAGCATCGCGGCGGAGCTCTTAAAAGCTCCGCCGTATTTTTGTGTGCTGGTCGCGCCGCAGTGGCGCGGACATCCATCCTTGAGACGGGTCATCTAAAGTTCGGCACGAGCTCTCGCACTTCCGGACCGTAGCAAGGGACGCTCAGGAATCGAGGTCGTCCGGGTCAGGTCTCGATCCAATCTATGATTACGATCGCCACCACCGCCACCGCCGTTCCTCCACACGTGCTTTCCCGAGAACTGGTGAAGGAGTATTTCGGACGGACCTTTTCGCTCTCCAGGCGGCGCCTTGAGGCCATGCTCGAGGTTCTGGACAACTCTCGAATCGACCGGCGCTACTCCTTATTTCCGGTGGACTATCTGGTAGAGCCCCGCTCTCTGACGCAAAAGAATTCAGAGTATCGAGAACACGCCATAACATTGGCACGCAGGGTGGCGGAGGAAGCGCTCGCGCGGGCGAATCGTAACGCCGCGGACGTGGATATGATCATCACTGTCTCCTGCACGGGCTTCATGATTCCATCGGTGGACGCCTACCTGGTCCCGGAAATGGGTTTTCGTTCCGATGTGCGCCGTTTACCGATTACCGAACTCGGTTGCGCCGCGGGCGCCGTAGGATTGACGCGCGCCTGGGAATACCTTCGCGCTCATCCTGGCGGAACTGTGTTGTTGATCGCGGTGGAACTTCCCACGTTGACCTTTCAGCGCAGAGACATATCGCAAGCCAATCTGATTTCGGCCGCGTTGTTTGGAGACGGAGCCGCCGCCGCTGTCATTACAGACGCTCCCAGCGGCGGGCCGGCGATACTTGACAGTCAGAGCTACCTCTTTCCTTCTTCGATCGATGCGATGGGATTCGAATTGAAGGACAGCGGGTTCCATATCGTGCTTTCCAGAGAAGTGCCGCAACTCATTCGCGAAAAGATCGGAGCCTTAGTTGACTGTATGCTCTCCCGCTATGCGCTCACCCGTGGACAAATCAGGGCCTTCGTCCTCCACCCCGGCGGCCAAAAGCTGCTGAGCTATATGCAGCAGGAGCTGGGATTGTGTTCCTGCCAGATGCAACCTTCGTGGGACGTACTGCGCGACTACGGCAATCTGTCGAGCGCTTCCGTACTCTTCGTGCTGCATGAATGGATGGCGCACGGCGAAGCCAAAGCTGGTGACCACGGCTTACTGGCGGCCTTTGGCCCTGGTTTCAGCGCGGAGATGCTTCTGCTGCAATGGACCTGACGAGGATCGCATTCCTGATCTTGCTCGCGTGCGTCGGTCTCGAGCGAGTAGTGGAATTGCAAGTTTCACGCCGCCATCAACGCGACCTGGCGAGTTGCGGAGCCCGGAAACACAATGACCCTCGGTATCGCTGGATGGTTGCGTTTCACGCGACCGTTCTGATCGGAGCGGCTGCCGAAGTGACTTTGCTGCACCGCCCGTTCCTTCGATCGCTGGCGTTTTGTACGCTGCTGCTTTTCGTATTGGCCACTTTGCTGCGTTGGTGGGTGATGCGCACGCTCGGAATCCACTGGAATACGGAGGTCGTGAATTCGGCTCCTCTGGGCGTCGTCAGCAACGGGCCGTTTCGCTGGATACGCCATCCGAATTACGTCGGCGTATTCGTTGAGATGATCGCTCTCCCACTCATCCACACTGCGTGGGTCACCGCGGCTTTTGCAGCGGCCGGCAATGCCATGGTGTTGCGAAATCGCTTGCGCATTGAGGAGCCCGTGCTCGATGCGGTGCCGGCCTATCGGGCTGCAATGTCTGGCAAGCCGAGGTTTTTTCCACGAATTTTTTAGAGCGTTCTCGCAGGCAGGTCGCTCCCCAAGGAAGGGCCACGTGCTGAGGCGCTTACAGTCTAGGCCGTTTAGGCTCGGAGCCGGCGAGCTTGTAGAAGAACTGCGCAGTCGATGCTTCATCATTACCGTGCACCAAGTCATTTTTTTGCGGTGCAGTCGGTGACGGTTCCGCGATTCGGCACCCGACACAATCATCTAGTCAGTGCGGAACTTACTTTCTCGATTCACGTGGGGTTCGTTTCCCAATTTCTCTTTGCAACGGAATCGAAACGTTGTCCGCGCGATCGGTGGCCGACGTTCTGTGTAACGTAATTTGCCATCCTGGCCTTTGGTGGACGGATGGGTGCTGCCCAGTGCCCACATGCCAAAGGTTTGACTATGGTCCCTGACTATGGTAAAAACTTGTGTTATGGACGAAATAGCCATCTCTAAATTCAAGGCGACCTGCCTCGCGCTCCTCGAGCGCGTCCGCAAGACCCGCAGGCCCATCCGCGTCACCAAATTTGGCGAGCCCGTCGCCGAGGTTGTGCCACCTTCCCCGAAAGCAGAGAAAAAACAGTGGCTCGGCTCCATGGCCGGGACCGGCCGCATTGTTGGCGACATTGTCTCTCCCGCAAGCGATGAAAAGGATTGGAACGTCCTCAACTCGTGAAACTCCTTCTCGACACGCACATTTGGGTTTGGAGTTTGCTCCAGCCGGAGAAAATGGTGCCTCGCCTCCGGAGAGCACTTGAGGATCCGGCAAACGAAAAATGGCTTTCTCCTATTAGCGTTTGGGAATTGGTGATCTTGGTCGACAAGAAACGCGTGTCCCTGAACGTGGGCATCGACAAGTGGGTTGCTCAGTCATTGGCAATAGCCCCACTTCGGGAAGCGCCGCTCACAACAGAGGTTGCTCTCGCAACACGGGAGACGCGCCGGTCCCACCGAGATCCGGCGGACGCATTTCTCGTTGCCACCGCTAAAGTATTCGAGTTGACTCTGGTTACAAGCGACGCACACTTGGTCACTGCAAAAGGAATTTCCGTACTTCGAAATCGGTGAAATCCACAGGTTCCGGGCCCTAAGCGGCGCTATTAAGTCGCCTGTAGCGGAACGCCCTACATTCCGCCCGCGTGACCGGTGCTAACTAACGAGGAGGATGGCACCGTCATTTCCAATCTTCGCGGACCGTGGTAGCTCATTACGGCGATATTAAATCGTCAACAGTTTGTCTGGCGTCGCGCTGTGCGTACTTGTCACTTTGCTGTGACAGCCGTGACCCGTTAGCGATTTGCTTGCGACATCCCTTTGAATGTTAGTTTTTGTAGTCCGGACGTGGTCTGCGCGATATAGAGATTGCCTCTCGAATCGGTCGCGATCTCATGTCCTGGCCCAATTATGCCCGCGGGCTGGACGTTGCCCACAACCTCTAGCGTCTTGCGATCAACAATGAAAATGCCATCGCCGCCGCCGACATAGAGGAACTGCTGCTTGGGGTCAGAAGACAAGGCTAAATCGCGAGCAAACGGTATGCTGTTTCGGACCAGCTGCTTTAGGAACTTGCCGTCTTTGGTAAACATCTGGACACGCCGGTATTCTCGATCAGCCACATACACGGTCCCGTCATTGGCGACGCGGATGGCGTGTACGATGCTGAACTGCTGAGGTCCCGGATCCGAGAAGCTGGCTGGCGTAACCACCGCGCAGTGGTCATCGTCCGATGGCTGGTTGCCGAATGCGCCCCACATCCGCTTGAACTTGCCACTATCCGCCTCGAAGACAGCGACGCGGTGATTGCCGTAACCATCGGCCACGAACAATTCGTTAGTCTGTGGATAGACCCACTCATCCGCCGGCCGGTGCAAATTCTGCGTGTCGGCATTGCCCTTGCTTTGATTGCTGTGGCCAATCTGCATGACAAATTTGCCATCTTGGGTGAATTTTAAAAGTTGGTCATCGGCAACCGGCTTGACCCTTGGCAGGCCATTCGTGGGGCAATTGTTTCCGCCAAGCCATACGAAGCCTTTGTAGTCGATGTAGATGCCATGCTCGCGTTGGGGCCATTGATAGCCATCGCCATCCCCGCCCCAGGCCTTGATATAATTGCCCGCGCTGTCGAAGACGATGACCGGCGGCGCAGCCATGGCGGCCTGCTCTGGCTTGAGCGTCCGCGGCCGGTGCAGGACCCAGATATGGTCCTGTGCATCTATCCCAATGCTCGAGGCATCTCCGAGCTTCCATTGGGCGGGCACCTTGGGCCAGTCGCGATCCACCTCGAAGATCGGTAGACTACGGCCCTGTGGCTGAGCGGCTTGTGCCGAAAATGCCGCACTCGAAAGCCACCGCTCTCCCGCCGCCGCGGCGAGGACCAACGCACTTAGAACTGCCTCGTTAACCCACTTGTGTTTCATGGCTTCCTCCCCAAAATTGTCAGATTCCCATTGTAACCAGGCAATCGAAGACGGTTACTTCTGCGCATCGTGAGATGGGAGCACTCGATACGCGCATTCTAGGCCTTCCCAAAATGCGATTCATCAGGGACTAGCGGCTAGCCGTCCGAATCTCAAATCCGAACACTGCTCGACGGCGCGGCGAGTCGCCCCCGCAGCCACACTCGGCCATCCCGCTTGACCAGCCGAGGGTTCTACCACACGCCCGGCCAGGGCTTGCCCACGAGAAACACGGGATTAGCGCCCGCGCACGGCGTGTACTTCGCAGAGAGGATTTCATAGGGCCCGAGGCGTCGGTTTGGCAAAAGCGCCATCTGACCTCACTGGATTTGGCGAAGTATAACCCTGATAGGTGCTTCAAACGCACGCTTTTCGTTTGGCGGGTTACCTTCCGTTGAGTCGAAAATGACGCAGCTCCGAAAACAAATTCCGGACCTCGTTTGCGCCTTGGAGGTGTATCGGACGGATTTGCCGAAGGCCAGAAACCATTGGCCTCCGCCGACTCCCAAATTCGCCGGAGATCAGCGGTGCGGGTTGGTCGGCTGCTTGTCCCCGATCGATTTTACTGGGATTTTAGCGTCGGATAGCGTACGCCAAGTTGCTCCAGATAGGTTTTGTATTTGGACGGATCGTAGTAGAACTTGCGGAGCTGGGGCGCGAATCTCTCCATGGTTCCCCTGTTCATCTCGATCATCGGCTTGTCTTCAGGCGCGAGGAAAGACTGATAACGTACCTCTTTGGTTTGAACGTTTCGGAAGTAATCCCACGCCTGCACCACCAACTCCGGCCTGAGGAGAATATCGAGAGCCGTTGTGGCTTGCACTTTTGCTCCGGCCGTGGACCCCTTATGGGCAATCGGAGTAGCCATGGCCACCGCGTTAGGCCAGCTGTGCCCGGGAAGATTGGGAATATTCGCCGGGTAACGCATGTATACCATTGGAACATTCCAGGAAATATCTCCAACGTCGTCGGACGTCCCACCCGTCGCCTCTTTGACCGGCTCTTTTAGAGGGTCCACCTTGTCCTTGAGACCTTCCACCTTTGTGCCGATCTCCTTTTGGAGGGCCTTAGCAAGAGTTTGATCGTCATCCGACCACTGAGGCATACCGATGCCTTCGATGTTCCTCTGCTGAACCTCGGCGATGATTTTATTGTAGTGCTGCGGCCACGCGGAGCCGACGAGCCTGTGGTCCACAGTCGTGTCGGTCATTTTCGCAGCGGCGTTGGCCATGGTGTTACCGAGTTCGTAAAGCTCCTCGATATGGGGATAATCGAGCTCCCGGAAGAAGTACCAAACCCCAGCTTCAGGGGGAACCACGTTGGGTTGATCGCCCCCGTTGGTAATCACGCGATGTGATCGTTGCGCGAGGCGCAGGTGCTCTCGCCGAAAATTCCAACCGATGTCCATCAATTCGGCAGCGTCCAGAGCGCTGCGGCCCTCCCAAGGCGCAAGTGCGGCGTGGGCAGCTTTGCCATGGAAAAAATACTCCACCGAAACGAGGCCCGTCGTCGTCCCTTCACCGATTCCGTAAGAGGTGGCAAACTTGTCGCCGACGTGGACTCCGAGAACGACGTCTACATCGCGGAAATATCCGGAGCGAACGTAAAACGCTTTCGTCCCCACGAGTTCCTCGGCGACACCGGGAAAGACCTTGAGCGTGCCGGCCAGGCTGTGCTCGGCCATGAGTTTCTTCAGCACTAACGCGGCAGTCACGTTGACGGCCATGCCAGAGTTGTGACCTTCACCGTGTCCGGGTGCGCCTTCCACCAAGGGCTCGTGATAGGCGACCCCGGGCTTCTGCGACGCGCGGGGAATGCAATCGATATCTGTGATGAAGGCAATAACCGGCTTGCCAGAACCGTAGGTGGCCACCCAAGCGGTGGGGATAGCAGCAATACCTCGCTCCACGCGAAAGCCGTTCTTCTCCAGGATGCCCGTCACGTAGCGGGAGGTCTCCACCTCCTGGAAGCCGAGTTCGCTGAAGCTGAAGATTTCGTCCACCATCTGTTGCGTGAGGACCTGTAGCTTGTCCACTTCCGTGATCGCTTCTTTCTTCAAAAGTCCGAGCTGCGAAGGCGGCTGCGATTGCTGGGCGTGGGCCGCAACAGGGGCCACGATTGCGAGGAGCCAGAAGGCGACGGCAAATCTTCTCACAAATCCTCCAGGAGACTTCGGCCGTCATGATACTCCGGACTTGCGTAAAGCGTTAGTTATCGGAGCCCCTGGCTGAGATTAGCGGCCGGGCTGTACACGTCCCTGTCCTTCGGCATCAAGAGGTGCGCAACTCACGGCGTGACCCCTGCAACGAGGCGTACATAACTATGGAGGCGCGCCAACGGCGGTCTTCACTGCGGGTCATCCTCTGCTTGAAGCTGCTTTACTTCGTATCGATCATATAGATCGGTCCGAAAAGACATCACCCTAACGTCTCCCAGGCCGAGCGGGCGTATCACCAAAAGATGTACATTATCCAGGTAGGATTTTCCGTTAGTCGTCATGGCGGACTTCCCGTAAACTCGCAGAACAACTTTCACAAGTCCGTACTTCGGGTGGTGGTTGTTGATGGTGAAGGGCGTACGCACGGCGGTCCTTTGCCGAGCTGCTACGTTTCAACCGCGGGCATCCCACATCAAGCCACGAATAAACTGCCGCTCATGCGCCTGCCGACCATTTTTCCTTGGGCGGAGGCTTGACCGTCAATGGCGTCGATCTGCCGGGGATGTGCTGCGGGTTCAGTTCGTGCTCAAGCTACGTCGCGATTGATTCTCCGGATTCGCCATAGCATCCGGTCTGGCACTTTGGCGCGCTTGGGCTCAGTGATCTCCGGAACGTCCATCCTTCCTCCTCGGCGGCAGGTAACTTGAAACACGTGTCCGTAAGGGGAGCTCACTTCAAATACACCATCCTCGTCGCGGAGGGCTTCTACCGGACTCTTGACCTCTACGGTACCGTCGGCTGGATCGATCATTGCACTCTCTCCCGCGGAAGAAAAAGATGAACCGAAGCTGTAAGGAGGGCAGAGGGAAGCTAAACTGATGGAGTAGAACTGTCAAGAGTCACCGTTGTGCAATTTGAGGAAATCCGCTCGCGGCCTTTTCACAATCGCCGCTTCAGCTTGCTGTTGAGGGATGGTCGTAAATATCAGCCCTGCCGTATGTCCAAAAGTGGGGTGTAGAAATCGATGGTGAAAAGCCAGGCCCCCGAACTATCTTCACGACTTCCTGAGCCCGGAAGTCTTCAGCGGGCACACGCTGACCATAGTTCTTGCGGGGGGAGTGTAGCGGAGGACTGGTTGAGCGGCAAGGTCCGCTGAATCCCGCAGCCTGGGATCAAAGGGTACGCGAATCTCATCCCAGCTGTTGATCTCACCCTCGGGCTGATTGTTGGCACCGAGACAGAGGCGAGGCACCGCTGCGAACGGTCCGCTCTTACCGCCCAGTACACAATATTGGTTACTTGATCGAAGAAGAGTACACCTGCGATGCAAATGGCGATGTGGGAGTCAGGATCCGGGACAAGATCACTCAACAGACGAATGATTACCGACTCGGCCGGTGGTCGAAGCACCGCAAAAAAATGAACCGAAGATGAGTCGTTTCTGGATCAAGTACCTCCTAGTCAGATAATCAACTCCACATCTTTACAGGTCGCACTCAAACGCTTCCTCAATGGTCGCGAGCGTGTCTCCCGAAGGAGTCCAAGGGAAGGTACACACGAGAACTTCTCGAGACAACCTTCCGCCGCAATTTAGGCACGGTCGCGCATCTCGACTGATTGCCCGGCGACACTCGCGACGACTCTGGACTCGTGCCCGCGGCTAAGAGCTAGGTGGAATAGGAACATCAACACCAGAACCCCGCCAAACGTGCACACGATCGCGGCGCCCGTGGGGAAGTCCCAGGCCACGGACAGATAGCATCCCAAAGCGGAGACCAGCGTTCCCATGGTCCAACCGATCGCCAGCCGCGGGCCGATGCGGTCAGCGAACAACATGGCTCCCACTGAAGGCACAATCAGGTAGCAGAAAACCAGCAGAACGCCAGCAATAGCAACCGACGACGTGACCACAAACCCGAAAGAAGCGTAAAAGAGAAAATCCCAAAAGCGGATAGAAATCCCTCTGGCCTCCGCGGCTGCGGGGTTTATCGAAATCTGTAGGAAGTTCTTACGAAAGATCACGTGGAACAAGCCAATCGCCCCATAAAGCATGGCGGTATGCGCTACCTCTGGCCACGAGACAGCCAGGATATTGCCAACGAGCATGTCTTTCAGGTGCTCGGTTTCACCTGTGGCCTTGCTCACAGTGAGGATAGCAGCTGCAGAAGCTACGGCATAGGCAATCCCTATAAATGCTTCCTGCGGAATCCTGGAATGGCGCATTCGCACCAGGGAGAAGATGGCTGCGCCTAGAAAGGTAAATCCCAAGCTGATCCAGTAGGAAGCGCCGGCGTGTGGGTCAAGCCCCACCAAGATGCCGATCGTTGCACCGAGCGCAGCAAATTGCGCCAGCGCCAGGTCTACGAAGATGACGCCGCGTTCGACCACATGCACGCCTAGATAGGCATGAATGCCCGTGAGGATCAGACTGGCTATAAATGGCGCAAGCAGGAATCGAAGGACTTCCATTCAGCCTCCTTGGAAATCGCTACTTCGTTGCCTGAAAGGCTTTGACCAACAGTGCCAGATCGTAGTCGAACAGCTTGAAATAGTCCGTGATTTCCTTCTCGCCACCTACCGAAGGAGGCATAACGACTGCCTGTGCTCCCGTTTCTCTTGCGATGCTCTGCGGAGTCTTAGGGTCAAAATATGGCTCCACTAGGATAACTTTCACGTTTTCACGCTTCATCATGTTGATGAGTTCCAGTGTGTGGCTAGGGGTTGGTGGAATTCCGGGACGTGGCTCGATTTCACCCATTGTCACCAGCCCGAAATACTTCAGAAAATTAGGCCAGGAGCGGTGATAGGTAATCACCTTTCGCCCTCGGTAGGGTTCCATTTCGGCTAACCATTTTTTGCTCGCCTCGGTAAGCCGCTGGCTGAACGACTCGAAATTCTGGTTGAAGTATGTCGCATCGGAAGAGCGGAGCTCGCCCAGCTTGTCGGCAATGCCTTTGGCCACCCGACGGCCATTTTCTGGGTCTAGCCAATAATGGGGGTTGCCGTATGGATGGACATCACCTTGGGCCCGTGTCACTTCACCTGTGGGCTTCTCCAGAATTTCTGCAAACTGTGATGCATCCAAATAACCTGACCCACCCACCTGGATGCGACCGTTGCCGGACTGTGTAATGAGCGGAGGCAGCCAGCCGATCTCCAGTTGCAAGCCGACGACGATCAGCAGGTCAGCCTGCCGAAGTTTCAATAGATAGCTGGGTTTCGCTTCCACAAAATGTGGGTCCTGATAGCCCTTGGCGATGGACTCCACGTCGATGCGATCTCCGCCCACCTCTTGCGCCAGCGCCGCCAGATCGGAAGTGGCCGTGACAATCTTTATTTTGCCGGCCGAATGCACCGGCATTGCGCACGTTCCGAGCGCCAGTGCACACAACAGGAGACAGAAAGATACCTTTCGGCACAGTTTGGATAATTTCATGATCAATCTCCTAAAAAGGATGCGCGCCGTGCGCCCCGAGAACGAAGATAAATTGGAACAGCAGTTCATTGCCGTCCCGACCTTCAGCGAAATGAGTGAACCGGTATTGGCCGCGGACCTGGCTGAACTCGCTGGGCCAGTAAGTCAGCACCCCTGAAAAGCCATTATCGATCAGATTCGCGGTACGAGCCCTGCCCGAACGATCGAAACGGCCTCCCATCGTCCACCGGCGGTTGAGGCGGTAATCGCCAGAGGTGAAAAAGCCAAAGGCGCGCTGCGCGAAAGGAAACTGGTCCCGTCGGCTCCAGATGAACTCGCCTCGGCCGACGAAATTATGGTAGATCGTGCGCCGCAGCGGTGTCCAACGAAGGGTGGCATCAATTCCATAAAGATCGGTTAGAAACGTGCTGCCCAGATCGTTGTGCCCGCGGGCATAAGAGATGCCGAGATCCACGTTCGTCTGGTCGGTAATATCGCGATAACCTCGGAGATGCCCCAGTACGCTGACATCGCCGCGCTTGCTGGAGGTGAATACATCACCAGAGTCTCCGCGAAATGCCTGCGCGGTTCCTTCGAGGAAGATGCCTTTTGGCGCAGGAAGGATGCGTGTCACCGAGAGTCCTGCGTCGTCGATCCCATCTTCGCCGGCCAGTAGCCTGTCGTTTACAAGCGGGCGGTCGATCCATGGCAGTACGTGGTTATGCAGCGTGTTCACTTTGCCAAAATCGCCGCGGAATTTGCCCACTCTTGCAACGAATCCACCGGGCAGAGTCGTAAAGGTGATGTAACCTTCTTCAAGATCCACGCCCGATTCTCCGAAAGTCAGGAAGAAGTCCCCGCGTGCGTAAGGATCGATGATGGCTTGAAGACCCAATTCGCTTTCGTGCATCTGCAGAGCAGGGACTGGATTTTTTCCTACCGCGACGAGCGCTGGCGGCACGTTCGCCTGGCCAATCGCTCCGATAAAATCCCCAATCATGCTGATATCGGGGTTCAGGATTTTCGATGCAGCACTCGCCCCTCCGTAGTTCGGCAATTGCTGGCCCTGAGGTTGAACCGCGGCAAGTGGATCGCCGGTACCGCCCGTACCTGGGGCGTTCAAGGCAACGGCTGATCCAGAAGCTTTCTCGGTTTCCACCGAATATGTTGCAAGCGATAAATTAGGAATCTGAGGAGACGCCGATGGTACCGCCGTCAACTGTTGGACCCGCAACTCCCGTACCTCGGCTTCGAGGGCGCGAACCCGTTCTTCCAGAGCCTTGAGTCTGGCCTCGCTCTCCTCTGATGATGTCTGAGCGTGCGGAATGGCAGGAACAAAAAACAAAATGCAGAAACTCAGAAGTATCTTCTTCATCGCTGTCTCCTTAGCAGAATTTGGCCGTGTATCTGTCTCTGCGCACCGAGGGAAACCGGAGGAATCGTTTGCCGACGGGAATGAACTTCCGACGAGCAGAACACGACTATTGCCAGTAATCTGCCGAGATACGCGACATAGAGCGCCCAGATAGAGCGCAACGAAATTATGGTAATGCTGTTGAGGCGTCAATTGCCTCCAAAGATAGGCATTGGGCTGCCCTGACGTTCCCGCGCCGCGCCTAGGAAAGACTGTTCCTCCTCACCCGCCAGAAGGGTTCGCTGAAATTGCTCCATCGTTTATCCCCTGCGGGGCTATTTCCAAGTTGTTTCCTCCTCGGCTATCTTCCAGTGGGCGCAGAGCTTTGCCGCCACTCGCCCAGGCGCGGAAGCGATCCATATAGAGATAGACGACGGGGGTGGTATAGAGCGTTAGCATCTGGCTCACCATCAACCCTCCGACAATGGCGATGCCCAGCGGGCGGCGAAGTTCCGAACCGTTTCCTCCCCCGACGGCGATAGGGATGCCGCCAAACATGGCGGCCATCGTGGTCATGATGATGGGTCTGAAGCGCAGGAGACACGCCTGATAAATGGAGTGTTCGGGACGATTGCCTTCCTTGCGCTCGGCGTCGATGGCGAAATCGATCATGAGGATTGCGTTCTTCTTCACAATGCCGATCAGCAGGATGATGCCAATGAGCGCGATGATGCTGAGTTCGGTCCGAAAGATCAGCAGTGCCAGCAGGGCACCCACGCCCGCCGAAGGAAGCGTTGAAAGAATCGTGATGGGATGGACGTAGTTCTCGTAGAGAATTCCCAGCACAATGTAGACGGTAACGAGCGCCGCCAGGATCAGGTAGGGCTCCGAAGCGAGAGAAGATTCAAACACTTGCGCCGTGCCCTGAAAACCAGGGTGAATCGTCGCCGGCACGACCATCGTGCCTACCATGTTTTGAACCGCGACTACGGCCTCTCCGAGCGGGACATTCGGGGCAAGATTAAAGGTAAAGGTTATCGCCGGAAACTGCCCTTGGTGGGCAACTGCCAGCGACGTCATCGAGGGCTCGTAATGCGCGAATGCACTGAGCGGAACTTCCTGACCAGTAGAGGAGTGGACGTAGATATTCTTGAGCGCATCGGGACTCTGTTGGAATTGCTGAGCCACCTCCATCACAACGTGATACTGGTTAATTCCCTTATACATGGTGGAGACCTGCCGCTGGCCAAATGCGTCGTACAGTGCATTGTCGATCTTCTGCGGAGTCAGGCCCAGACGGGCAGCCGTATCGCGGTCGATGACCAAATCCGCCTTCAGCGCCCGATTCTGCAAATCACTGTTCACATCCTGAAGCTCACGGATCGTTCGCAGCTTCTGTTCCACCACAGGCGCCCACGCAAGCAAGTCCCGCAGATTGTCGCCTTGCAGTGTGTACTGGAATTGCGCGTTTCCACTGCGCCCGCCTATTTGAACATCCTGTAACGGCTGCATGAAAAGCGTTGCTCCTGGAACGCGAGCCAGCTTGGGTCGCAGCCGATTGACGACCTCGAAGACGCTGACCTTGCGCTCCGATAGCGGTTTCAACATGATACTGATATAAGCGGAGTTCGCTCGATTGACATAGCCCGACACAATCTGAACAGCCGGATCGGAGTTAAGAATCGCCTCGTATTCCCTTACCTTCTGCTGCATGGTTTGAAAAGAGGTGTCCTCGCTGGCCCGGGCGAAGCCATTGATGCGTCCCGTGTCCTGCTGCGGGAAGAAGCCTTTGGGAATAACAATATAGAGATAGATCGCCAGGCAGACCGTTCCCAGTGTGATGCCCAGCACCAGCGGTTGACGTCGCAACACCCAACGGAGACTGCTCGCGTATCCGTCGTAAAGCCGTTTGAATGCCCTGTCGCTCGCCCGACCGAACCAGCCATGCTTCTGATCTTTTTCCGGCTTCAGGAACTTTGCACACATCGTCGGTGTGGTTGTCAGGGATATGATCATCGAGAAGGCCACTGCCACGCTCAAGGTGACGGCGAACTCTCGAAATATACGGCCCAGGATGCCTCCCATCAAAAGTATGGGGATGAAGACCGCGATTAACGAGGTGCTCATGGAAAAGACCGTGAATCCAATCTCGCGCGATCCGCGAAAAGCAGCTTCGAGTGCAGAGAGTCCCAGCTCGAGATAGCGAGAGATGTTTTCGATTACTACGATGGCGTCGTCTACAACGAAGCCCGTGGAAATCGTGAGCGCCATTAGCGAGAGGTTATCGATCGAGTAGCCCACGAGGTACATCACCCCGAAGGTGCCAACCAACGACATGGGCACGACCACCGTGGGTATGGACGTCGCCCAAGCACTGCGGAGAAAGAAGAAGACCACCAAGATGACCATAAGCACGGATAGGAGGAGCGTCAGCTGCACATCTCTAACGGAGGCTCGGATCATCGTCGTCCGCAGCTCGGTCACCTCTAGATGGATCGAGGGGGGAATCGAAGCCTGCAGCAGCGGGATCAGGGCTAGAACGCGGTCTGTAACGTCGATGATGTTCGCTTGCGGCTGACGGTAGAGCTGCAGGATCACGGCGGGCTTTCCGTTCACGAATCCCGCATTGCGAATGTCCTCCTGGCTATCGAGTACCGTGGCCACGTCAGACAGCCGTACGGGTGCTCCATTCCGATAGGCAATAATCAAAGGAGCATATTGTTTGGCAAAAAAAAGCTGATCGTTATTGCTGAGCACGAACATGCGGCGAGTATCCGAAAGCGCGCCTTTGGGTATGTCAGCGTTGGCGGCTGCCAGCGCTGTGCGCACCTGGTCGAGTCCTAAACCCAGTTTGCTCAGCAGAAGGGGATTGAGCTCGGCGCGGACCCCCGGCCGCGAACTGCCGCCCACAATCACTTGTCCGACGCCTGTGATTTGGGAAATCTTCTGGGCCAGAATGGAGTCTGCCACGTCGTAGAGTTGTGGTCTGGTAGCTGTATCCGAAGTCAGCGCGATAGTCATGAAGTCAATTCCTGCGGGGTTTACTTTGCGCCAGTTCGGGTTCGTCGGTAGGTTAGCGGGCAATTGGCCACGCGCAGCGTTGATAGCCGCCTGAACATCTCGTGCGGCAGCGTCAACGTTTCGATCGAGGTCAAACTGGATAGCGATATTCGTGCTGCCGAGCTGACTGAGGGAGGTCATCTGCGTTATGCCGGCGATGCGCCCGAACATACGCTCGAGCGGAGTGGCAACCGAGGTGGCCATCGTTTCGGCGTTTGCACCCGGCAGATTTGCATACACTGTAATGGTCGGGTACTCCACCTCCGGCAGGGTAGCCACTGGAAGAAAGGGGTAAGCCAGCGCGCCGAAGAGGAGCAAAGCCATACTCAGTAGGGATGTCGCCACGGGCCGCTTAATAAAAGGGGCCGAAATATTCATAGCGACCCGCCCCTCACGAGTGCGACCCTTTGACAGCCTATCGGCACAGATCCAAGTCCCCTAGAGTCTGGTTGGGTTCATTATAAGCCTTCACTCACTGTTCTTGGCTCAGTACTGAGCTGTTAGCGTTTCAGACGATCCCTGATTCTGCATTGTTGCGCCTACTGACGATTTGCCGGCATCGCTGTTTTACTGTCAGCTGCTTGGTGTGACCAGGGAGCCTTGATAGCCAACTTGTCGTCAACCGGGATGACAACCACAGCAAATGGCGTTCCTGCGTCGTCGGACAACTGTGGGAGTGGACTACCGAACTCGTTGTTGCCCAGCATGGAATTATCGTAGTACGGAGCGAAAACCATCATGTGTGGGTGCCAATGGCCGATTGCCGGTCCGAGATTATGGTCCGCCGACCACATATAGGCGAAACTGACGCCATCCCGCTTCGGCAGTTCGCCTTTGGCATAAGCCGCCTGGACACCTTCGGCTATCTGATCCGGTGTCTTTCCCTCCATCCCAAGTTTGCTGCGCAGCTCGTAATACGGTGGCACGCTTCGCGATGCTTCCGGGTCGAAACAAATGGGCGCACGGATGGTTGCGTCATACACGAAGGCACGGAACTGAGGGGCGGTATAGGTGGGAGCGGACCAGCCACGCAACACGAGGCACACGAAGCCGTTGTCACCCTGGGCCGCGATCTTGTATCCGGAGGCTGTAAGAATCTTAACCGTGGCATGCGCAGAGACGTTCGCGGGCGCCGCGCTTCTCGCGAACGTCACCTCGGTTTCAGGCGTCATCAGGTACTTGCTGAGTGGAGGGTATTGGAGGTTCCGTCCCTGGACAGAGGTGACCTGCATACTCAAAAACAAAACCAAGATTAGCCAGCAATGGCATGGTGTGTTCACTCTCACTTCGGGCAGAGGAACGCACTGAAGACGGTGGGCATGGCGCGTGCGACCTCAATAGATGGGGGGTACCGATGGCCACGGCTGCAAAATTCCCCATCGACGTTGCGATCCACGATCTGTTGATGAATTCCAACCAGCGACTTCCAGCACCCGCTGAAGCCAAGGGGCTAACGCTCCCAGAACCTGTCTTCCCCCAATTCCCGGATCGGCTGAAGGATCCGGGACCGGAGACTCCCCCTGAGAAGCGCAAATGGGGACCGAAGGATGTCTACCGCTACTCACGCGGATGGTTGCTTCCCTACGTGCGTTCGCGCATCCTGCCCGGGGAGTTCCATCCCATCACCGCCTATCTGTTCATCGAGTACAAATGTAATCTGGATTGCTGGTACTGCTGGGCTTACGACAACAAAGTGAAGGGCATGTCGGAAGACGTGGCCCGACGTTCCATCGACTGGCTGCACGACAATGGATGTCGAGTGCTCGCATTAATGGGTGGAGAGCCGCTCCTGCGGCCGGATTTCGTGCACAAAGTCGTCTACTACGCTGCCAAAAAAGGCTTCTGGGTCTACATTGCCACCAATGGGCGCTTGCTTCGGCCCGACGTGGCGGATCGTCTTGGTGACGCGGGCGCGTCCGTCTTCAACTTCGCCATGGATTCCTGGGACCTCAAGCCCAGCCTGCCGAAAGCTTTTGTCCCAGCGCAGAAAAATCTGGAACACATCCTGCGCAAGCAATATGTGGACCGTTACCTAGTCTTCTTCAACATCAATATCTGCCGCAATAACACAGAGGACGTTCGAAAACTCACGGAATATGCTCACGATCATCGCGTGGCCACCGATTACCACATCAACGAAACCCCGATGCTCGAACAAGACGACCACTTCAAGCATCTTTACGACAACCCAACATACATCCGCCCGGAAGATTGGCGTGAAGTCGATGCTCTGATTGACTGGCTAATTGAGAAAAATAGATCAGGGTACCAGATGGTGAACTCGGTCCAACGGCTGCAAGAGATGAGCATGTCCTCTGGTCTGGATTTAAGGGAATACGGCTGGAATGGCGACGGAACAAATGGAAATGACCATCAAGCCAAGCCGCTTGCTTCGATGCCCGGGATTGTCCAGGACGCGAGCGGCGAGTTACGTTTCGCTGAATGGAACTGCCGCGCCGGTCAGAACAACGTGATCATTCGTACCGACGGTACCGTTGCGCCCTGCTTTCCGATGTATGCGTCAACCTTCGACTGGGGGAACATCGATCACCCAAAGTTCGATCAGTCGCAACTCTCCTCTATGAAGACGACCTGTCAACGCCATTGTTTCTCAACGTGAACCATAACTTGGCGTACTGTTACAATGACGCCCGTGTGATCAAGTGGCTCTGGTCCAACGTGATCAAGAACAAATTCCAGGGTGGTGTGCGGAGTTTCGAGGACTGAGATCGCGAAGCGGGAGCGCTTATAAAATCGGCGGCGAGGAGCCCTTTGGCAAAGCTTCGTGGCAATCGAATTGCTTTTGGCAGGCCGGGTATTGAGCCTCGATGGACGCAGGGAGCTAAGGAGGGCGTAGGGACCGCCTACGCTACCTCCAGTCGCCTCTGGTTCACTCTTTGGAATGGCATTGTCACCGAAACTTATTACCCCACAATTGACCGGCCCCAGATTCGTGACCTTCAGTATCTGATCACCGATGGGAAGAGTTTCTTCCATGAAGAGAAGCGCCACCTCGAGACGCAGATGGAGCGCCCCTGGACGAATGCGCTGGCCTATCGCGTCGTGAACTCCGATCCGAACGGCCGCTACCAGATTGAAAAGCAGATCATCACGGACCCTCACCTCTCGTGTGTTCTCCAACATACCAAGCTGAAGGGTGATCCGCAGTTTCTGTCTCAGCTTCGCCTCTATGCCTTGTGCGCTCCGCACCTGGAGGTCGGAGGGTGGGGAAACAGTGGTTACATCGTGGAAGCAGCCGGGCGCGGCATTCTGGCGGCCGAGAAACACGGGACCTGGCTGGCACTGGCGGCCACGCTGCCTTTTCGCCGCCTGTCCTGCGGTTACGTCGGGCAAAGTGATGGCTGGACGGACTTGAATGAGAACCTGCAAATGGATTGGGAGTTCGACCAGGCCCCCGACGGCAACATCGCGCTTACGGGAGAACTGGACCTAGCTGGCAAAGACGAGTTCACTCTGGGTCTGGCCCTGGGAGATAGTTTGCAAAATGCCGTCACCACACTTTTGCAAGGATTGGGACTTCCCTTCGATCAGCAACGAGAGCATTACGTCGATCAATGGTCGCGACCCAGCCGCAAGACGTTGTCCTTGCAACGCGCTTCGGGCGACGAAGGCAGGCTGTACGACAGCAGCGTGAGCCTGCTGCTCGCGCATGAAGACAAGAATTTCCCCGGCGCCTTCATTGCTTCGCTTTCGATCCCCTGGGGAGAAATGAAAGGCGACGAGGATACAGGCGGCTATCACCTGGTGTGGACGCGCGATATGGTGCAGAGCGCCACCGCACTGTTGGCTTGCGGTCACACGGAAACGCCCCTGCGAGCTTTGATTTACCTCGCCGCCTGCCAGCAGGCGGACGGCGGGTTCCCGCAAAACTTCTGGTTAGACGGTGAGCCTTACTGGCGGGGCATTCAGCTCGATGAAATCGCCTACCCGATCGTTCTGGCATGGCGGATGCACCAATACTGCGCGCTTGCGGGATTCGATCCATACTCCATGGTGATGGGAGCGGCTGGAAATCTCATTCTGCATGGGCCCGCTACGGCCCAGGAGAGATGGGAAGAGGCTTCCGGGTACTCTCCTTCGACGATCGCCGTAAAAATTGCCGCCTTGCTGTGCGCCGCCTGCTTTGCTCGCGAGCGAGGAGACCAAGCCACAGCGCAATTCATAGAGGACTACGTGGATTTCCTTGAGTGCCACGTGGAGGCCTGGACGGTCACTACACAGGGCACTCTGGTGCCGGGCATTGCGCGGCACTACATCCGCATCAATCCGGTGAGTATTGCCGACTGCTGTCCTGACGAGGATCCCAATACAGGGACCCTGGTGCTGTCGAACCGTCCTCCAGCAACGCAATATGAGTTTCCAGCCAAAGAGATCGTGGATGCCGGATTCCTTGAGCTGGTGCGCTACGGGATCCGTAGGCCGGACGATCCCGTCATCGTAGACTCGCTGAAAGTTATAGATGCTGTCTTGAAGGTTGAAACTCCCTTCGGCCCTTGCTGGCATCGCTATAACCACGACGGCTACGGTCAGCGCAACGATGGATCGGGCTACGATCGCTGGGGCACCGGCCGCGCTTGGCCGCTGTTGACGGGCGAACGAGGCCACTACGAACTGGCCGCCGGCCGTGGGGCTGGGGCTGCTCCCTTTCTGCGTGCCATGGAGGCATTTGCCTCCTCGACGGGACTGCTGCCCGAACAGGTTTGGGACACCTACGATCTCCCTGAAGCCCACATGTATCTTGGCAAACCCACCGGAGCCGCCATGCCCCTGATGTGGGCCCACGCCGAATACATCAAGCTGCTGCGTTCCGCCTCGGACGGCAAAGTCTTTGACCTGATCCCCGCGGTCGCCCAGCGTTACTTAGGCGAACGCAAGAACTGTCGTTGCCTGGAAATTTGGAAGCACAACCGGCAATGCCGCACGGTAAGAAAAGGCTATACGCTGCGTATCCAAGCGCCTGCCGCTTTTAGGCTCCATTGGACCAAAGACGAGTGGCAAAGTATCCATGATATGGATTCCTCTGGAACGCTATTGAAGGTTCACTTCCTGGACATACCAATCGTCCCGGAACAACGCGCCCCAATCCGGTTCACATTTTTCTACCCAGAAAGCGGCCGGTGGGAAGGATGGGATTATATCGTTCGAGTGGAATGATTGAACCTCCCATCGAAACAATCTGTCACGAGTTCTCCTGGTCACGATACGGAAGTGAACGCCTGCAGTGAGACAGTCTGTGCACGAACTGTGCACAAATCGAACGTTTTCAAGTCATTCGATTAGCTTTAAGCGAAAAGTAAATTCTCCGATTTGTTGGCAACGTTACTAGTTAGAAGTGATGGATGAAGCGGTTGGAGTCGAGTCTCCTGCCCTCAAGGCAGGCATGTCACGGCTTGGATTGATCCAGAGGCCGGCCTGCCGCGCCCAGGGCCGAGAAAAAGTGACGGAGGTTTAGGGGAGCAATAAGGTTTGGCATTCCCTTATGCTAGTTTGCAATGATTTAGTGCTCCGTTTGCATTGGGTCTCCAACGGCGCGGAATCGCGCAAGCAGACTATAATCAGGTCATGGCATCCGCAGGGCATGGTTCCGAACAGGCTCGGCAGGCACACGACGTTCGCATTGTGGTTGATACGATCCCCACGCTCGCCTGGTCCGCTCGTTCGGACGGCTCTGCTGACTTCTTCAATCAACGCTGGCTCGACTATACCGGCCTTTCGGCCGAACAGGCGCGTGATTGGGGCTGGACGGTTGCCCTTCACCCGGACGACCTGAGCGGACTTGTTGATTACTGGCGATCCGTTTTGGCTTCTGGCAAGCCAGGTGAAATTGAAGGACGACTACGCCGTTTTGACGGAAGAGTTGTCAAATGGTTCGGCACGAACACCGACATCGAAGACCGAAAACGAGCAGAGTCCTTGCTCGCCGGAGAGAATCTCGTTCTGGAAATGACTGCCAAGGGCAATTCGCTAGAATCCATTTAATAAAACGGAGCCTTGGATTACTGACACTTTCGGCGAGCGTGCTACTCGTGAACGGAACGCATCCACGAGGCGTAGCTCATGCTCGGACGTCTGATCAGAGTTACGCGACGGATGCGGGCGAGACAACGCAAGCGAAAATAGTCCGGGCGATGTCGGCGGGGCCGACAGACGTCGTGAAGTCTGCAAGAATCATTGCCACAGACACACAAGGCAACATCGTCGAATAACTCTTTGCAAAAGCGCGCTCCGATAAGGCACTAACATTTTCTCAGGAGCCTTCAATCGATATTTATGCCCAAGCCAATTTGGGCTTCGCGCACGGACGTTCCCTTAGGTCGAGGAAAAAACCAAAAACGGGAACGAATGAGTGCCCCGCGGCCGCCATAAAAACTCTCGTCGAAGAGGTCGATTCCCAAAGCGCCACAATATTCTTCCAGCATTTCAGAAGTGAATTGTTCCGGCTTTTTCTCTGTTAAATAGCGGTCGGACTTTTCAAACGGTTGTGGATTCCCCGTAGCTCGAAATTGCCAGCCGGATATGTCGTTCGTCACCGAAATATCCCGCTCGATGTTCAGGACTCTTCGAGGCTTGGGCGCGTACGGGGTAAATTGAACGGTGATAATAAGGGGAAAGGTACAAGTGGGAGCCCCACGAGGCCGAAGGTACCGAAGCACCGACAGGGGCGCACTGCGCTGGAGTAGCAAAGAAGCGGACTAATTCCCGTGGAGTGAAGGGAGCAGGTCACCCCCGCGAGAGATTGAGTCAGCGGGAAGTCGGAGGAACTCACGGTCTTGCCGTAAGGCGGCAGCCGTACAGGGGTGGCACGAGCCGGATAACCTGAGAGGTTTACGTCCGGTTCTGTGAGCGGCTCGGGTTGCAATTCCCCGGGCCGACTCGGCGAAAGCAGGTGACCGCCTACCTATGTCGCTTCCCGAGAAGTATCGGGGAGTTTTTGACGCACGTCAAAGAGGTCGGTTCGAAACTCGATTACGCTTCAGCTTGGTCGTCACGGCAGTAGGTGATTGATCACAGCCTTACGAGTGCGCTTTAGGGCAGCGTGTAAGGAAAAGGAGGTGCCTCCCTTGTGTATCGTGCTCAAGGAGCATCGGTACCTCGTTCAGATTGGCGCCGAGACCCGCGTACTCCGTATTCAAGAATTGGTGCACGGCACGGCCGGGTGGGGAGGGAGATTCAGACTCCAGATTCCGGCTGAGGGCGGAGCAGATGCACAGACAATCTACGGCTCAACCAGTGAGGAGGTCGCTAGATTAGCTGCCGAAACTTTCAAGCGGGCGCATTTGAAGTTAGATCCTCGCTCAGCTTCCAAGAGAACACCGAACTAGCTTACTGATCTCTTCCCAGACCTCGAGCGGTGCGGATCACAAGATCAACGTCATAGCCGGGACGTTGAGGGTGGGCAACAACGGCACAGCCAACCGCAGGTTGATTCTCGATCCGGGTACTGGGCAGGTTCCGGACGACAACGCTCGATAGCGCCGTCGGTTCGTGCCGATGTTTCGGTCAGCAACTCGTCGCGCGTTCGGAGGTTGCCGATGGCCTGCCGTGAGACTTATTGGCGCCTCTTGGTAAGAACAATCTCTCTGCCAGAATCAGAGATGATTTTGTCCCGCCACATCGGCTGTGCCAGAACGAATCGGGAACGTTTTCGACACACAGTCAAATCGGCATGGGCTTACAGGTTATGCCCGGGAAATCGAGGCCGTGCTGAAAGGCAAGACTTCTTAGTCTGAGCGGACGCCACAAGTCAGCATAAGTTCCAATCGGCAGGGGGAGAACTGATGGACCAAAAGTCAGGCGCAGGCTGTTCAAATTCGATTCCTACTTGGGCCAAGCCAGCATGGGATGATCCTAGATAAGTGATCTTGCCTTTACGTTCATCCCAAGTTTTTGGGTTCATCAGCACCACCGTCTGCCCCAATACTACCGTGGTCCCCAAGAGTATGAGCGCACCGTGGGCACTCACAGTCAGCGTGAATGTTTGTTCACGGAAAGTCGGCTTGTGCTCTGGCTCACCTCGAATAACCAAGGGCATGTCCAACAGCACGCGCTCGCTACGCCTACGGACCACCTCCGCGGGGTAGTTACTTTTTCCTTCAGGCATCGAAGTCTGCTCCTAGGCTCGAGACCTGTCGTGGCTCTTCCTATCACTCTAGCCCGCATTACAACTGCGGCGATGTCGGAATAATAGAGGCTTGCTAGTTTCAAAAACCTGACCATATGGACAGGTTGAGTCAAAAATGAAAGGTTTAGGCATGGAGGCAATCTCTCGGAGGCCGCATCGATGCGATTGACTCGGATGGCCACCGGCCATAGGCTGTGCCGCAGCATGTCCCTCAGATCAAGAGGCATTCAAATGGCAAAGATCCTTCGCTGTCAGGACGTGGGGATGAAGTGTGACTTCGTGGCCCGTGGAGAAACAGAGCAAGAGGTTCTGAAGAGGGCCACCGAACACGCTGGAGCAACCCACAACATGAAGAGCATCCCGCCAGAGATGCTCGCCAAGGTGCGTGCGGCTGTTCGGGACCAATAGGCCATTGCAAAGAAGCAGCCTCGCCAATTCGCTGAGTCTTGTTTGGTCTCGGTACCACCTGAGCCTCATGGGTATCTTTACGAGCCCGGTAGATTTGTTTCCAAACGGAACCATTTGGGACCAGTTTCTGAGGCGATGTTGTTTGCCGCATTCTCGCCCTGGTGAAGGTGCGGCTCTTGCTTTTCTTTCGGTCGGCGGGCCTCGCTGCTGGGCGAAGCCACAGCAGTGGTAGTACGGGGGCCCTAATAAGACCGCACGCGCCCTGGATATTTGCAAGAAAGTGACAACAGACAGACATCATCGCGACAATTTACCTCCTCCGACTCGCCATACTCGTTCGACCAGGCAATCGGACAAAGAAATGCCACCAGGCATAATGGAGAGGGGCGATGACGAAACTCAAAATATCTGTCATGCGCAATCAACTGCTCAAGCGCTTCGGAGGCGTGGCCCTTGTGGCTCTCTTGGGCGGCATCATGTTGGCTTCTGGCCCGACGCTGCAGGGACAAGAGGAAGATGGTTTCAACAAGCCAGGACATATTGTCATCGCCGACCAGTTCAATAACCGAGTGATTGAAGTCGATCCGGAGAACCACCAAGTCGTTTGGCACTTCGGCGATGGATCGAGCATTCCCGGGCCGCGCTCCATTGTCGGGACGAATGACGCTGAACGCTTTGGCGAGTTCACTCTGATTTCCGGCACAGGCATTCCACCCAGCAATCCACCGCTGCCGGGCTGCCCGGACCCGGTCAACGGCTGCCCGGACAACCGCGTCATCTTGGTGAATGAAGAGGGTCAGATTGTGTGGCAATACGGCCAAGATGGCGGCAAGTCTGGCGCAGGTCCCGACCAGCTCAATACTCCTGTCGCCGCGACCGTGTTGCCGAACGGCCATTTCTTGATTACGGACCAAGCCAATGAGCGCGTCATTGAAGTGAACCGGAAAAAAGAAATCGTCTGGCACTATGGCGTCACCGGTCTTGCGAGCGATGGTTTCGACGAACTCAACAATCCCAACAGCGCTGAGTTGCTCGACAACGGCCATATCTTGATTGCCGATGAGAATAACAACCGGGTCATCGAAGTCGATCGTCAACACAACATCAAACATTCATTCACTGCGGGCAACACCGTCAGTGGCGCGGCATTCGCGAGTCGGCTCCCAAATGGAAATACGCTGATTACCGATTCGAATAACAGCCGCATCGTCGAAGTAGATTCGAGCGATAACGTCGTTTGGGAGTACTTCGCCAACACCCGGCTAGGCACCATTGCGGCTCCACTTCCAACGCGTGCGGTGCGCCTGCGCAACGGCAATACTCTCATCAGCGATCAATTCAACAATCAAGTGATCGAAGTGACTCACGACAAGGAAATTGTATTCGCACAGGGTCAAATAGCAGTGGCTGGGAACGGATTCGACGAGTTGAATGGTCCGTACGACGCCAAAGTGGTTGGTGATTTCACCGGGTTGACGCCTCCCCCGACGAAGAAGGACTAGCCTTCAATCACTAATTCTTCTGTTCCCCTGCGACTCTGGACAATGGAACCGAAGGTGGGCGCCCAGTCTGGGGTAATTCACGGTCCGCGAGTATGGGAAGGCCGGTATTCGCGGCTTTGGGGGCTAGCTCGAAGGCCACTTCCTGCAGGTCAAAATCGCCGGCGACTTCTTCGACGATCTTTGCCGAAACGGTTTTCGAGTGTTCTACGAAAGAGCTGATCAGGGCATGTTCACAAATCAAATTGATGATCCGGGGAATGCCTCGAGCATGGCGATGCACAGCTTCAACCGCTGCTAGACTGAAGATCTCCTGTCCCGTGCTGCCGCCGATGCGTAGCCGCTCCTTGATATAACCAGAAGTCTCGAGCAGCGTCAACGGGCGCGTTTTGGCCCAAAGAGTAATGCGCTGCCGAAGCTGCCGCAGTCGTGGGTCATTCACTTTATCCTCGAGTTCAGGCTGACCGGCCAGGACAATTTGCAGGAGTTTTTCGGTAGAAGTCTCGAGATTCGTCAAGAGTCGAATCTCTTCGAGCATCTCGAAAGACAGGTTCTGCGCTTCATCGACGATTAGAATCGCACGACTTCCGCGCTGATGTTGTTCGAGCAGCCACTGATTCAGTTTCAGTAAGGTCCGGCTCTTCAGAGTCGAATCGCAGGGAATGCCGAAATCGGCGAGCATGAAATCGAAAAACTCCGCTTCGCTTAGCCGTGGGTTGAACATAAAGGCCGTGGCGATGCGTTCCTGACGACACCAACCCAGAAGCTTGTTGAGGACGGTGGTCTTACCGGTGCCTACCTCGCCGGTAAGTAACACGAAGCCCTTGCGTGCCTGGATTCCGTAGATCAAACAGGCGAGGGCCTCCTGGATGTGCCGAGTGAGATAGAGGTATCGCGGGTCGGGATTGACATTGAACGGGTTCTCGCGAAGTCCAAAGAATTTTTTATACATATAGACTCCTCATCACTTCATTTCCTTTTGCCCACGAGGTGCTGCATTGCCGTTTGCCCGTGAACGGGCCCGTTTCTACACAAGATCCTGGTACCAGCGATATCTCAAGGTATGCGACTCCGTAAAGTATCCTGGGCCGCCTCATCTGGCCCGGACTAGCAATGGGTGCCACTGCAAGGTAATGCCGTACTGGCTAAAGGGTCGCGCGAGCCCGCAAGTGAGAACCGGACAGCCCCCACCTCCGCTGGTCTGCTGTTGAAATGCGTAGCTCAGGCCCAAACGGACTTGACGTCCTAACGGGTGGTTCAAGCTGGCGCCCACGAACCAGTCGTCGAATCGGCTGGCGAAAACGGCGCGGGGTACCAAAGCATCGTTTCTGGCATATCCACCATTCACCGAGGCAGACCAGAACCTTGTGAGTTCGCGGCTTGCCATGGCTGTAATAGTGTCACTGCTGCTACCAAAGAACACGCCCGAACCGGTGGTTACTCCGCGGAAGTAGGAAAGAGAATAGCCGGTGCGGCGCCATTGATACGTCAGCGAGCTCGACGCGCTCCAAGACAGCTGCGTTCTGTGCGCCGGGCCGAAGTAAGCAAAATGGAGAAGTCGTGGTCCGGCCGCCACCTGGAGAGCCAATCGTCCGGTAACTTTGCGTCCGAACGCCATCTGAGCCAGGTCGGTCTGAAGGCGGCCGTTGGCTCCAACGAAAGTTATGAGGTTATGATCGTAAGTCAGCGCGACATTGTTCTTGGCGCTGAGGGCGTAGTTGTATCCGACCCGCCCAGTAATGTTCTGACTGTTGATATAGCCGGGATCCAAAAAGTGAAGTAATCCGTAAGAACCGACCAGGGTCAGCGTTGTCCGTCGGCTGTGCGCATAATCGATTTCGCCCAGTGCGGTATTGGAGAGCTGCCGTGCAAGGGCCGTCTGGATCGTTCCACTGGAAGCCAAAGATCGCTGGATGCTGTCCAGGGAACCATTCTGGCTCGCCAGTGCAGGCCCACCTGCGAATAGACTGCCAAAACCGGATCCCCATGAATACAGCACATCGTCGCGCAACCGCAGTGTCCACCGCCCCAAGGATATTTCCTGCGAGATGCCGCCGTCGTGATAAGGCAAGTAGCGCATGCCATAATAGTAGGAGGGCTCGTATATCGTTTCAGCGCCGCGGTATGTGGCTGCCAAATGATAGCGGCGCCACCGCCGTTCCACGTCAAGCGTCCCACCCACGCTGCTCACTGAAACGGTTTGTCCGGCCACGATCCCGGTTTCCGCAAGTTCCGAAAATTGCAGTGCGGGATCAAAGATACGGGTCAAACGGCGCAGAGAACCCAAACCGAGAATCTCCGCACTGGCAAGAGCGTGCGTGTCGGGCTGTACTTGCGTTGAGGGTTCTGGCTGCGCGACGTCTTGCGCTACTGACCCACCGGCTGCGCCCGACCCGGCGCTACCGTTGCTCCCACTTGGCAGAGGAGCCAAGGGTTGAGCAGGAGCCTGTGGGCCGGTGGAGAGAGGAGCCTTCGGAGCTTGCTGGGCCCATGCGACCGAAAAGCAGAGCGCTGCGACCGCAGCTAAGGTTTGGATCAGGACAACTAGGATCCTTGCGTGTCTCATTTCGATTTTTCCACCGAATGCCAACACTTTGAGCTATGGTACGACGATCGTATCGCCGGTCTTTAGGACGATGTTCTGCTCGGTCCGCTTTCCGGCGATAACATCTTTGTAGTTAAAGAGCAGCTTTTGCTGTTTGCCATTTTCTTCGCGCAGCAGACAGATCTTTTTGGAATTCGCATAGGGCGTAAAGCCGCCTGCATTTGAGAGGGCCTGTAGAACCGTCATGTTGGGAGTCAATGTATAGGCGCCCGGGCGGGCGGCCTCCCCTAGAACGTAGAAACGTTGGCTGTTAATCTGAGTCACAATGATGGTGACTTGAGGGTTGGTGACGAACTTAGCTAAGCCCTTTGTGACTTTCGCCGCTAATTGTGAGGGAGTCAATCCGGTGGCCTGCAAGTCGTTGAGCAGGGGGAGGGAAATGTTTCCATCGGGACGAACGGGGACTGTGCGGGAAAGATCGGGCTCCTTCCACACACTAATGTCGAGCACGTCTTCTGAACCAATCACATAGTTGGGGTCTTGGGTTGTGGCCCCCGCAGCTTTCTGGGCGCCGGCGGACAGAACCAGCAGCAAAAAAACGAAAACCCTTAGTAGAGTCGACAAGCCTATGCGTTTGAACACTTTCGGACTTACCTCCGGGAACAAGAAGACGAGATAATGATTTAGAGTCTATTGCCTGAACTTGTTCCTATGCGCTTGAGTTTTCTTCACCTCATCGTGACCATTTTGCGGATAGTTATAATAGGAGCCATACGACACAATACTTTCCTGTACAGAATTAAACACTACCCCTAGGACGTTCCGGTCTTGCAGTTCTTGCCTCGCTCTCTGAGCAATCTCGGCGGGTGTCGAATAGGCTTTCACCACGAGAAGCAGACCATCGCAGGAATTGGCAGCAATATTTGCGTCCGTGACCGGAAGGCAGGGGGTTGAATCGACAATGATCCAATCGAACAGCGGTGCCACACGCTCAATAAGTCTTTTGAAGCGTCCATTCGCAAGCAACTCGCTCGGATTCGCAATTCTGGTTCCGCCTGGAATCAAGTACAAATTGCCTTCATGACCTGACTGAATAATGGCGAGCTCATCTGCTCTTCCTCCCAAATAATCACTCAGGCCCAGGGCGTTCGGTGCTCCAAAGATGCCATGCAGGCGCGAGCAGCGTAAGTCCGCATCTATAATCAGAACGCGTTGGTCGGGCTGTCGGACGATCGCCTGCGCCAGATTGAAGGCCACAAATGTCTTTCCCTCGCCGGCCACCGCACTGGTTATCAAAATTGTTCGGACAGGTCGGTTGCCTCGAAGCTGACAGAGTCGCGAACGCAAAGTACGGAATTGCTCTGCGCCCAAGGCGCTCCGTCCCTGATCGGAAAAGACATCCACAGCCGGGTCGAAGGACCATTCGGGGTATGAGCAGCGCTTTCGCAGATCATCCAGTTCGAGCGGATCAGTTGCAGCAGGAGCGAGGATGTTCACGCGTCTCGGCGAACCTATCCCGGATGGAGGTGCATCTTTCGACTCCGACTCAATGGGCCGGGTCGAATCCAGCTGAAACAGACTATCGATCGCTTGAGCGGCGGGATACTCTTGACCAGCCTTCGTCAACGCTTCGTGGATACGAGTCATAATTTCCTTGCCAGCGTAGAATCAAAAAGCCTAAGTGCTTGTCAATCGAACGGCTGCTCCCTTAACGGGCTATATCTTCAGTGCGAACACTGACTTATTTACTCGCTTGCCTGAAGGTGCACCGATAACCGGTATCATGGCGAGCACTGGCAAGCGGAGAGCGGTTTCAACGTTTTGCCTTGAGCGCAGTGACTTGTCCAGTAGTTCAACAAGGAGGACGAGACCGACTCCTAAGCTCAAGCCGGCACCGGATCCACCTACCGCGAAAAGCTGCTTATTGGGAAACGACGGCTTGTCAGGAAGACTAGCAGGATCTAGAACCTGGAACTGCTCCCCCTGTTGATGACGCTCGAGATCGTTGGCCATGGCCGACTGGTCGCGCTTGCTAAGCAGATCGTTGTAAAAGGCCAGGGCTGTTTGATAGTCTCGGGTCAGTTCTTTATATTCTTGCTCGATCGCCGGACTGGATTCGACTCGCTCCCGATACAATTTGATCTGCCGCTGGATCTCTTCCTGCTGTTTCGTTCTTTCCGTAATGGCCTGCTCGATTTGGAAGATTTGAGCGCGCAAATTTTGAATCTGCAGCGGTTCCGCTGCCGTCTTGGCGGACTTGTCAGGGTACGCCGCATTGTCTCTGGCTTCGCTCTCAGCAAGTTTCTTCTTGAGAGCTTCGACATCACTTTTGGCCTTGATAACGTCCGGATGGTCATCTGTGTACTTGGACTGCAATTCCGAGAGCTGCAGTTCCCGCGCGGAGAGTTGTTGTTCTCTTGTCTCTGGGTTCGGTCCAACCTGAGAGGGTTGCCAGGCCTCGAGTTGCTGTGCCAGCACGGATTCGGCAAAGCTCTTGTCCTGCTGGCCGCGAGCAAGCGCTTGGGTTACTGCATCGAGCTGTGTGGTCAGCCCGGTGAGAATGTTGAGGTTCGTATTGCTCTCGTCAGGAAGAGAGCCGATATGCTGGCGCTTAAAATCCGCCAACTTGGAATCTTGCTCATCGAGTCTTGCTTTAGCATCTTCGAGCTGCTTGCTTAGGAATTGCGTCGTTTGTTCAGAGAGTTGCTGCCGCAGCTTCAGATTTTCTTCCATAAACATGGAGGTAATCGTGGAGCAAATCTGCTGCGCCAGGTGAGGATCATCGAAGACCACACCGATATAAAATCCGGGAAGCATCCGCCCTTCTGTCCCGGTCATGGCGCGGATGGGTGTAACACTGATTGTCTCGCGCAGACGTTGTACTAACTCTTCCATAGATCGTTGCTTAATGTCCTCGGGAAATAGTCCAAACTGCTGAATGACCGGTTCTAAACGCGTGCGGCTCAAGATCTGCTGCTGCATGGTTGCCAAGCGCTGGTTCACATCCTGGGTAATTACAGGTTTCACGTAATCCCCAGGAACGGTAGGTTGTTCCACGAGTACCAAAGTCTGGGATGTGTAGCGCTTCGGCAGGAAATGGGCTAACCCATAGCCTGCTCCGGCACCTACCAAGGCGAGAACCGTCACCAACCACCATCGCCGCCGAAAAATCTCGACATAGTCGTCGAAATCTAGTTGTCTCATTCCACTCATTTTGGTTGGACCTCTTGCCTATCCCTTTTCCTGTTCTTCGCTGTGGATTTGCTTCAGCTTGTAGAGTAATGACTTGTAACTGATTTGCAGCTCCTGAGCCGCACGCTTCCGATTCCAACGGGTCCTGGCCAGAGTCTCCAGAATCAACTGTCGTTCAGTTCGATGAGAAGCCGCTCGTGCGGCCGTTTTCAATGGAAAGGTCTTGCCCCAGGTCACGGTAGAGGGGGACTCGTTCATCTGCACGGCGAGTTGCGAAAGAACAGCCTTGGGGTCGTTCAGAACCACAATCTTCCTGATCATATTTTCCAGTTCCCGAATATTGCCCGGCCAGGGAGATCCCTGTAAAAGGATGAAATCTTGTGAGTCGAGGTGCGGGCGCGGGCGTCCCAAAAGAGTCGAATATTTCATCAGGAACAATTCCACAAATGCCGGAATGTCTTCTTTTCGCTGGCGCAAAGGAGGAATCGTCAGGCTTACGGCACTAATTTGATAATAAAGGTCAGCGCGGAATCGACCGGCCCTCACTTCCTCTTCCAAGTTTCGGGTGGTCGAGGAGATCAACCTCTGACCGTTAAAGCCTTCGGTAATACTCACGTCTGACGGGGGTAGGGAGTGCAGAAGGTTTCGCTGACTTGAATCGTCCAGTTCGTTAATCTCCTTGAGGAATAAGGTGCGCGCCTGTCCGTCGCCATTGCTGCACCCGTTAAAGTGAGCGGATAAAGATTCAGCGCTTAGGAAAGCACAGATCAGCTTGACGAGGGGCTGACTACCCTTTGGAGAGAGTTGGTGAATTTGCTGTGCGAGGATCTCCTTTCCCGTGCCGCTTTCCCCGATTAACAGCAGAGGGATGTTCGTCGGCGCGAGCTTGGCGATCATCCGCTCAAGCGCGTGCATCGCCGGGCTGTTGGCCTGCCCCAATAAGAATCGACTATCGTCCGATCGTGGTGTCACTTTGGTTAAGGATGCCATTTGCATGTAAGGTGAGCTTCTGCGTTCTTGAAACGCCGATGAGTTCATGTTGAGGAGAGCAATGCGGATGCCACCCTGGGCCTTGACGCCTGTTCGCGAGGTTAATCCCTTTGAGTTGTTGGTGTTATCTAGGGATCAAGCACGACAAGTGCTCGTATCGATTGAAAGGGGAGTCCTTGCCGGGCATAAAAGTGGCAAAAAACTTCTTCTTTGTTCTAATCCCTGTTTGCTGCAGTTTTGCGAAGCCCCTCTATCTCATGCCCGTCTTGGGGCCTAGACTTCCGAGAGTCAAAAGTTGCCTCAGCAGCGCCTGTTTTCCAACGTGCTCCAAACCTAACTACCTTAACGGCAGTGAGATAGCTAGTTCGAGCTGTCAACCTCTGTAGTTGTAGGCAAACGACCCGTAGGCGTGATTGCAGCCCAGTCGCTTCGGAATGCGGCGTGAAGCCGTTTCCTACTCTCCGAGAAATCCCCTTTTCTCGGGCATTACCCAGTAGCAAGGGAGGCAAAAAATTTGGCAGGGCGGGATCTGATCAAGGTCTTGTGGAGCGTGTGCGTGCGCAGCCACAGCTTCCTTATCGTCGCGGCGCTGTTGTGTTTCCGTTTCGCCGAAACCTTCGATTGTATTTAGGCGCTAAATTCTCGTGGGACCGCTGGACGAGAACCTGATTGCGCCTGGCGGGATCGAGTTCTCAGCCGTTACGAGCCGAATAAAGTCAGGCAGTTCGTGAAGCGAAACAATTCCTCCTGACGGGTTGTGCATTGCCAACCGCCTTGCCTCGTCAGGATCATTCATCATCAAAATGGAATGGACGCCCACGGTCTGCGCCGTCTTTAAACCCTCTAAGGTGTCCGCAATAAACATCACCTGCTCTGGTTTGAGAGATGCACCGGCAATAGCCGCTTGAAGAGGTGCAGCTTTGACTCCTAACGCGTTGTCTCTGCTCCAAACGGCGGAGAAAAACTGGTTTAGGGAATACCGATCCAAATTTCCAGGAATGGGCCGGAAGGGAACTCGGCGAGGCAGCCTACCGGCTCGAATAATACGCCCTCAATGGCTTGCATCCGTGCTTCTATGCGGCTGCACTCAGCTTCGCCAGAGCTGAGGCTAGCAGCCCCTTAGCCATGTCGATCTTGGTCGCGTTGTACTTCATGATCGCTTAAGTCGGAGCTCAGCGTCTTTCCTTTGAGAAAGTCTTCAACTGCCGTTTCTCGAAGCGGCTTCCCTGCGATCCCACCGAAGACGACCCGCGCATCGTCGATGGTCTGATCCCGAAGCTGGAGACTCATCGCCAGCGAGGCCATGGCGAAGTCCCAAACGCCGCGCGGTCTCAGCTTTTCGAACGAGGCCCGCACACCGGGCTTGGGCGGCGGAATGACTACCTCGGTGAGGATCTCGTTGTAGCGGACCACATGGGATTGGATTCTCCCATCCACCATCATGTCCCCGGGCACGAGCTGCTCGATGGACAGTTCCTTGACGCCAGCAGGAGTAGCCAGCTTCACCCTGGCATCGAAGGGAATCAGCGCCGTCGCGGCGTCTCCCGGATAGACGGCATAGCACAATCGTCCTCCCATCGCCGAGTGGTAATAACTGTTATCGCCGATCGCCCCATAGCAAATGTACCCGCCGTTTCTCCAGCAAGAATACCCTCCGCGCAGATACTGGCACCAGACCTCTTGCAACAGGTCTCCGCCTAATGTTGAGGCGTTGCGCAGTTCCGGCGAAGAGATCATGTTGACGGCTTCGACTAGCATCGGATATTTCCTCTTCAACAAATCAGAGTTCGCGATCTCGGCTATTTTGGTCGCGGCGCCGATTTGTACGCCTCCCTGCGCATCTTCCTTGATATAGCGCAGATTGTCGATCTTCTTGATGTCGACCAGATAGCTCGGCGCTTGCTGGAGTCTACTTTTCAGGCGAATCAGCAGGTCGGTGCCGCCGGCGTAGACTCCCGCTTCCTTTCCGTGCCGCGACAGAATTTGAATCGCTTCGTCGATGCTGGTGGGGCGGTAGATGGATATTTTCTTCATGCCCTACTCCTTTGTGCTGTCAGGCCTGCCATGATCTTTTCTCGCGTAATCGGATGCTCTCTAATTCTTACTCCGCACGCGTTATAGATGGCATTGGAGATTGCGCCCGGCACAGCCCCGATGCTGGTCTCGCTGAAACTCTTCACGCCATAGAACCAGCGAGGCTCTAAGCTGTCGATGTACACTTGCGTCGATTTAGGAATGTCCATGATGGTGGGAAGCCGGTAGGACAAGTAACCAACGCTGTAGTGGCGCGTACCGGGAAATTCGCGGTCCCACGGAATGGGATCGGTAGCTACTTGCGTGCTCTCAACCAGTGATCCGACCATGTCGGATTCTGCCACCAGCGGATTGATGACTAGCCCGGTGTCGTGAGTGTATACCGCTCGCACGAAGCGCCAATTGCCTGTCCAGGTATCCACCTCCACTTCCACGAAGCACGCCCCTACGCCCTTGTTCGACGCGGTCCGTTCTCCACCCGTAGTGCCACGGCCTGTCTGGCGGATCAAGCCGTTGTTGGCCTTAGCCAGCATGGCAAACGTTGTGTTCTTTTTGGGATCTTCGATCGCAGAGATGACGCCATCGCGCACTTGAAGCTGGGAGGCGTCAGTCTTGAGCACGTTTGCGGCCCGCGCCAAGAGATCTTTTCTCAGCTTATCCGCGGCACTGCAAATCGCCGCTCCTTGCAGGGTTATGGTGCGGCCTCCAAACCACTCGTCGCTTAAGGGAGCGATCTCGGAATCGCCCCAGATCAGGCGGACATGGTCGCGCGTCGTAAATCCCAGCATCTCCGCAACAAGGTGCGCCAGTGCGGTGGCGTGGTTGGAGCCGCTGTCGGGCAGCGCGATCTTCATAGTCACGTTGCCATCGGCGGTTAAATCCAGTTCGCTGCTAAAAATATTCGCCCCGGGCTCTGCGGCCAGCTTGGCATATTCTTCCTCGCCTTCGTGGTAACCCATATTGCCGCCATGATGCTGCGACATGCCAAGGCCGAATCCGCGCTTGAATCTTCCCGGCGCACCGCCTGGGACGGGATTTCGCTTCTCCCATCCGAAGGCTTTGGACCCCTCTTGCAGCACCTCGACTGTAGGCATCGATTCGTAGGGGTGACGCGTGTCAGCCGGCGTAAGGCGCGTGACGTGCATCAAGCGGTACTCCACCGGGTCGATGCCAAAGGCGTCCGCCATCTCGTCGATCATGTTTTCCCAAGACCACTTGGTCTCTTGCTGGATATGGCTGCGGGAAGGACCGGGACGCGGCGTGTTCGTTCGGTAGGCGCACCACGTCGATCGCCAGTGAGGAACCTGCGCCGTATAGAGTTCCAATTGGTTAAAGGCGTTGCCCGGGCCGTCGGCATGCACACCGAAGTCCAGGTCACCAATGCTGACGAATACTTCGTGATTTATGGCGACGATGCGGCCGTCTTTCTTAGCCCCCACGCGAAAATTCGTGATGGTCTCCGGTTTGATCTGCAGTTGCGCCAGCTCCTGATCCTTGGGCAGCATGATCTTGACGGGCCGGCCCGTGACTTTCGCCAAATGGGCGATCATCGGATAAAATCTCTCCGCGGCCATGCGCGATGCGCCGAAAGTGCAGCCGTTCCATTTGTTGATGAACCGAATCCTCGATACATCGATGCCCAGCGCTGCCGCCAGCGTTGCGCGCGGTGGATAGATGCCTTGGCCCATACCCCAGATCGTCAGCCGGTCGCCGTCCCATTTCGCTACGCTGCCACTCGGCTGCATAGGAACCGAAACCCCTCCCGTAAAGCGGTAGGTAAACTCCTTGATGACATCCGCTTCGGCAAACCCTTGTTCGAGCTCTCCGCGCTGATCCGCCCAAGTCGCATGTGGAAAGTCCTTGGGCGAATCTGGATGTCGGATCAGGTTACCTTTTCCGTGACCAAGATCTGGCGCGTCCGGTGCCATGGTGTCCTTCAGCGTCGAAGCGAAGGGAAGGACTTCATAGTCCACGCGGATCGCGCTGGCGGCATCCTCGGCGAGGTCTTCGGCCTCCGCAGCTACGATAGCGACCACCTCTCCTTGCAAGTTCAGTTCTTGGGGTAGCGGCTCGGGCAAGATCCGTCCCCTCGCAACGTCGGGACGCTGCAATTTCGGTGCATTCTTGTACGTGAGAATGTGGTGAACGCCGGGCATCTTCTCCGCAGCCGAAGTATCCACGCCCTTGATGCGGGCATGTGGGTGCGGTGAGGTGAGGAACTTCACGTACAGCAGATCCGGAAACCAGACGCGGTTGGCGTATTGGGCCTTGCCCGTGAATCTCGGGATGGCGACTTCCGCCAAAGGGGGCAGCGACTTGCCCAATAACTTAAGGTCTTCCGGCGGGTATCCCTGCCATTTCTTGGTGATGGTCCCACTCGACCCCTCCACCACCTCGGCCCCGGGTAGGTGTCCGCCCGTGGTCGAATAGTCCCGCACCATCGGCATATTGATCCGAATGATCGAATCCGGTTCGGGCTCCACTTCCGTCTTGCTTCCTCGCAACACCGCCGCCGAATCCATTACTGCGCGAATGATATTTGGATAAGCCGCGCACCGGCAGATGTGTCCGGCCAAAGCAGCCTTCACTTCGTCCTCGCTCGGATTGAGATTCCTGTCGAGCAGCCCCTTCGCGGTCACCACCCAGCCGGCGGTGCAAAAGCCGCAATCGGCAGCCATGCGCGTGTAACCGACGCGTTGCAAGGGATGCAGGTTCTTCTCGTCCCCCACCCCTTCGATCGTGAGAATCTTTTTTCCGGCCGCTTCAGTCGCCAACGTATGGCAGGAATAGAGCGGCGTCCCATCCACCAGCACACTGCACGCGCCGCAGCTCGCACGATTACAGCTCCGGTTCGTTCCCACCAAACCCAACTGCATGGTAATGACTTCCCACAGTGTCGTGCGGGCTTCATATTCGGCAACGTGAAGTTTGCCATTAATAATGAACGTCGCTTTCTCTCTGGTCATCGGCGTCGCAAGAGCCGGAGGAGCCGCGGCTACGAGAAGGATGGTCTCCCCTCCGATGACAGTGAGGGCAACACCCGAGCCGGCGGCCTTTAGGAAATTCCTGCGCGAATAAATCATTTCGATCCTCCCTGCCGGGGAAATACGTTCGGGCGGTACAGTTTGTGACAGCTCGTACAGGATGCATCGAGCGGTCCTGCGACTTCGGCTAATGCCTGGACATTTTTCTCCTCCGCGGCTTTGTAGGCGGCAGTTCCGATGTCAACCAGCATTTTCACGTGCTTCATCCAGTCGCCTTGATCTCTCATGCGGCCGGGCATCATCAGCAAGTTTCCAGATTCCGCCAGGGTCATTGCGTTCCGCCGCGCCGCCGCCCACTCGTTTTCGTCCTTGGGACCACCCCGGTAAATAAGTAGCAACATGTCATTAGAAGCCGGGTAGATCATGTCCAGCATGAGTTGCTTCATACTTGTGGTTGGCGGAAAAGATCCGGATGGGGTCTGTCCAAAACTCCAGGTCGCAATCAGGATGAATATTACGATCCAAACGGATTTCACGGTATTCCTCCCTGCTTGGAGGGTCTTGCTCACGCCGGCCAGTTCGGACGGTCCGGTTTGCCGTGTTCGGGAAATGATATCGCAGTCCGGAAAGGGGTGGCGAATGGAATTTCGCACCGTTCCTACAAATTTTCCTCGTATCGTGCCAGGTTCGTCGCGCAGATTGGCGCGGGCGGCATGGGGGAAGTTTACAAAGCGCATGACACCAAGCTCGGGCGCGACGTGGCCATCGAAGTCCTCCCAGAAGCCTTTGCGCATGATCCCGAGAGGCTCTCCCACTTCCAGCGCGAAGCGAAGATACTGGCTTCTCTGAACCATCCCAACATCGCCACGATCTATGGAATAGAACATTCCGCCGGAACACATTTGTTGATCATGGAATTGGTTTTCGGCGAGACGGCTGCCGAACCGAATCAAGAGAGAAGGCGCGGTGCCGGCGGAAGAAGCTCTCGCGATTTGCAAGCAGATTGCCGAGGCCCTGGAAGCGGCCGCACGAGAAGGGCATCATGCACCGCGACCTGAAGCCGGCCAACGTGAAGGTGACGCCAAGATCACGCGCCCTTATGTTTTTGAGAGCCGCGCAAGCTAACGGTTATCTCGTTTCTGTGGCAAATAATGCTCCACGTCGTAGTGCTCGCTCCTTCATAAGCGCAAAGAAGACAGGCACCAAGATCAGCACGTGAACGGTTGAAGTAATCATCCCGCCCACAATCGGGGCCGCAATGGGCTTCATTACATCGGCGCCGATACCGCTTTCCCAAAGAATAGGAATGAGGCTAGCGAGAACGGCGCACACGGTCATTAACTTTGGTCTGAGTCGCTGAACGGCCCCTTCGATTACGGCGGCCTCAATGTCCTCGTGCCTGAGCGGTGTGCCCGTTGCTAATCGGCGATTAAGCGCGTCGTGTAGATACACAACCATCACCACACCTGTCTCGACAGCGATTCCGAAAAGGGCGATGTAGCCGACCCACACAGCCACGCTGAAATTGTATTTGAGAAGCCATTGCAGTATGAGACCGCCAGTCATGGCATAGAAGGTCGGGAAAATAAGCACCGTGGCTTCGGTCACAGAGTGGAAGACCCTATAGAGGAGCATGAAAATTACAAAGAAGACGATGGGGAGAATGAGTTTCAGGCGTTGCCTGGCACGCAATTCAAATTCATATTCACCGGACCATTGGTAGGTGTATCCCGCAGGCAACCGCAACTTTTGCGGAAGCAGGTTCGAGGCTTGCTGGACGAATCCCCCGTAGTCGGTCGTGTTTAGGTCAACGTAAACGTAACCCGTTAACTGGCCGTCCTCGTCTCGAATCATGGCGGGACCTCGTGAGAACGAGAGCGTTGCCACCTGATCAATCGGAATTTGAGCGCCGGAAGGTGTCGCGATCAGCACTCGCCGAAGCTCATCTAGGTTATCGCGAAAGTCGCGCTCATAACGCACATTGATGGGATAGCGTTCGCGGCCTTCAACATTCTCGGCGACATTCATGCCGCCTATTCCAGAAGACACAGCCGCCTGCACATCCGCGATGGTCAGGCCATACTTCGCGGCTTCGGGGCGATTCACTTCCACGTTCACGTAAAATCCTTGGGATACGCGCTCCGCAAACACAGATCGGACTTGCGGCAAACTGGACAGAATCTGTTGCAGTTGCGTGCCGAGTTGCTGAATGCCCTCAAGCGAGGGACCTTGGATTTTCATCCCGACCGGGGTCTTGATTCCCGTCAAGGCCATGTCTAGCCGATTCTCTACGGGCATGGTCCAGGTATTACTCAGACCCGGAAACTGGAGTTTCTCATCCATTTCTCGGATCAGTTTTTCGTAGGTCATTCCCGCGGGCCATTGCTTGCGAGGCTTGAGCATCACCGTTGTGTCGTACATATCGAGCGGGGCATTATCCGTGGCGCTATCCGAACGTCCAACCGCGCCGAATACGGACTGGACTTCAGGAAACGAACGAATGATCCGATCCTGTTCCTGCAATAGTTTGGAAGCCTCGACAATGGAGATTCCGGGCAAAGATGTCGGCATATACAGCGAGGAGCCTTCATAGAGCGGCGGCATGAATTGGCTGCCCAGTCTGAACATCAGCGGGAACGTCAGCGCAAGGAATGCGAGGTTCAGAAGCAGCGTCGTTTTCCGATACTTCAGGCAAAAGCGGAGTATAGGCAGGTACAACGCCTGCGTAATCCGCGAAATCGGGTTTTCTGATTCAGGCCGCAGCCTGCCCTTTATGAACATGACCATCAGCACGGGCACGAGCGTGATGGCCAGCACGGAAGAGAAACCGACCGCAAGTGTCTTCGTCCATGCCAGCGGCTTGAACATTCGTCCCTCTTGTGCTTCGAGGAGAAAAACCGGAAGAAACGAGACAACGATAATTACGAGCGACAAGAACAACGCTGGCCCGACTTGTTTCGCGGCACCGATGAGAACTCGGCGACGATCTACCTCGTTCGGTGATGCCTCCTCGGAAAGATGGCGGTATCCGTTCTCGACCATGACAATCGCGGCGTCAACCAAGACGCCAATCGCCAGTGCCAGGCCACCGAGCGACATGATGTTCGAACTGACATGCAGGTAGTACATGGGGATAAACGAGGCCACGACAGCCATGGGAAGCGTGATGATGGGAATCAGTGCGGAACGAAAGTGGAAGAGGAAAATAGTAATTACCAGGCTGACGATGATTGCCTCCTCGATCAGGTCACGTTGTAATGTCTTGATGGATTCCTGAATTAGACCAGCACGGTCATATCCGCTAACCACTTCTACTCCGGGCGGAAGCGAGCCTTTGATCTCCTCTAACTTCTTCTTGATTCCTTCGATCACAGTCAGGGCATTGAGTCCGTATCGCATCACCACAATACCGCCTACGGTCTCTCCCTCGCCTTGCCACTCTGCCACGCCTTCTCGCATATCCGGTCCGAATGACACCGTGCCGAGGTCCTTGACCACTACTGGAGTCCCGTTCTTTGCCATCAGCGGAACATTCCTCAAGTCATCCAGCGATTTCAGATAACCCAGGCCGCGGATCATGTATCGCGTTCCACTTAACTCCAGAACGCGCCCACCCACTTCGTTCGTGCTGGATTTCACCCGGTCAATGACGGTCGAGAGAGCAATGCCATATGCAAGCAGCTTAGTGGGGTCGAGGTTCACTTGATACTGACGAACAAAACCGCCCATGCTGGCGACTTCGGCGACACCCGGAACAGTCTCCAATTGGTAGCGAAGGTGCCAGTCTTGAACTGCTCGTAGGTCGGCGAGACTGTATTTATGCGTGTGATCAACCAGAACGTATTCGTAGACCCAGCCCGCACCCGTTGCGTCCGGGCCGATTGCTGGATGCACATCGGCAGGCAAGCGGCCAGCAATCGTTTGCAGATATTCCACAACCCGCGAGCGTGCCCAGTAAATGTCTGTGCCGTCCTCAAATATGACGAAGACGTAGCTATCGTTGAACATTGTCTGAGCACGGACCGCCTTTACGTTTGGCGCTGCCAAGAGCGCCGTCACAATGGGATAGGTGACCTGATCCTCGATGATACTTGGAGGCTCACCTTCCCAGTTCGTATGAATAATGACTTCTACGTCCGAAATATCCGGCAGGGCATCGAGCGGAATGTGCCCCATGCTCCAAATCCCTGCCAAGGTCAACAGCGCAACACCGGTGAAGACAAAAAAGCGATTGCGAGCGCACCATTCAATAACGCGAGCAATCATGACTACATCCCTCCCGTGGCATTGATGGTGACCTGTTTGTTGGCGATGGTTTGGCCATTTTGAATCGCTGTGACGGTGACCTGCCAGGTGCCTCCCGAACCCAAGCGGCCGCTGCCTTCATACGTACCGCCGCCTTTATCGCTCGTCTGAACCACGGTTCTCATCGCGGCCATGCCCATAGCAGGCATCGCGGCCATGAAGAAGGTGACGGTGACTTGTGCTCCGGTCAGTGGCTTGCCCAGGCGATCCGTTAATTTCACGCGAACGGTATTGTTGCCCTTCTGCGGAGGAGACGGTGCAGTCGTGAGTTCAACATTGGTTTGCGTCTGGCCCGGTGCATTCATGGCGGTGGCTTGGCCTGCACCAGGAGGCGGAGGCACGAATGCACCTGCAGCAGCTTGCAATTGAGCCTCTGAATCAATCAGGAAGTTTGCCGAGGTGACAATCTGTTCGCCCGCTTTTATGCCTTTCGTAACCACTAATTCGTTGCCAACGTGAGGACCCATCTCAACTTCACGCGGCTCTATGTTTCCCTTGCCCGTGTACGTAAACACCAGGCTCTTAGTTCCTGAGTGGAACACGGCAGAGTCGGGCACGACAAGACGCTTTCCCAGAGGAAGCTTCAGGTTCACGTTTACATACATGCCCGGTCGAAGCTTCAGATCGGGGTTGGGGAATACGAGGCGGACGGGCAGGGTTCGGGTCGCCGCATCTAGCTGCGGTAACAAGTAATCCACTTTTCCCCTGAAGACCTGTCCGGGGTACGCATCCACTGTGACTTCGGCGGGATCACCTGGCTTGATCCTCCCTGCATCATTCTGGAAAATCTGGGCGAGCACCCACACATCAGAAAGGTCAGCAATCGCATACAGCTTCGTGTCCGGTTGCACATACATATTTGGCAGAGCATTTCTCTCCGTTATGTAACCCGATGCAGGAGAGTAGAAGGTCAGATCGGTAATCGCTTCGCCGCTTTCCTCTAGTTTCGCAATCTCGCTGTCCGGCATATCAAACTGCTGAAGCCTTGCCCTGGCGGCGGCAATCAAAGACGCGGCCCCGTCCGATACCCCGCTCACCGTGCTCTGTTGCAAAGCCCCGGCATTTTTCTTTGCCAGTAGATACTCGCGTTCAGTCGCTACTAGATCGGGGCTGTAGATCGTGAACAGTGGCTGTCCCCTACGGATGAAATCGCCCGTGGCATCGGCATAGACTTGGCGAATCCATCCCGCGAACCGCGTCTGCACATACGCAAACCGACGCTCATTCGGCTGTACGTTTCCGTACAAACGGATTTCGTCGTTGATTATTCTGGATTCGACGTTCCCGATTTTTACGCCGATACTTTGCATCCGCTGTGGCGATAGCTGGATCGGCGCAAGTGGCGTTTCTGCCGGACTTGCAGCAGAACCATCAGAGGTCTCGGTTCCGGTTCCCTGGATCGTAGTACGCGGCGGCTCACCGCCAACGCTTGCGGAAGACGTCTGTTGTGCGGCGTGCGTGAGCGGGTTGAATGGCGATTGCCACCAGAGCCAAGCGGCCGCAACGACAACGGCGACTAGCGCGAAAAGTGTGAGCAGAAAAGCACGGCGATACTTCGTTCCATCAATTCCTTTTGTTTCGTCGATCATGGGAGTGTCACCCCGACGAGTCGCTCGATGTGGGCTAACGCGGTTTCATGGTCAAGAAGGGTTTGCTGGTATTCGAGGTTGAGATTCAAAACATCCATGTAGGATGAAAACAAACTCTGAAAGTCCGCACGATTGAACTGGTATGCGACTAATCCGGCTTGGATGGTCGCTTGGGCTTGTGGAATCAGTCCGTCACGATAGATCAGTAGTTGCTCCTCTGAAGTCTTCACGATGACGTATTGCTTCTGAATTTCAGCAAGCGCGGCCTGTACCTGGGAATCCTCTTCTTGCCGAGCGCGTTCAACGTTCACTTGAGCCTGAGCAAGAGCGGCTCGCCTCGGCTTGCGCCGTGGAAAATTCACGCTGAACGAGAGCATGTAGTAGTCGCGGTACTTGCGGTCTGTGTTCTCGTACATGTAGGAGACTTCGAAATCTGGACGAAAGTCCTTTTGCGCTAACTCAACCGCCGTTTGGTTGCGCTGAACCGTCGTTCGATCCTCGTGAACGTTGGGATTCTGTCCTCGCACTTTGTCCAGAAGCTCGCTTGCGGTGTAACGAAGGAAAGTTGCTGACAGAGGTTCGGGAATAATGTCCGGGGAATCCTGAGACCTCCCCAGAATCCGTTTCAGTGCGGCCTGATCTTGACCGACCAATTGGTGATGCATTGAAATTTGACGAACAATTTTGGTCCGCTCAAGTTGCGCTTTTAGAACGTCCCGCTGATTCCCGTGACCAGTCGAGTATTGCGCCCCGGCTTGTTGTTCTATTTGCTGGAGTAAGGCGGCATTCTGCTGAAGGATTTCTAGCGTCTGCTGAAGATAAGCAAGATGAAAACAAGTCCTCTTCAGGGTCTCGATTTCGTCTTGCACTACGACTTCTACGTGTGCCTTTGCCGTCTCAGTATCACGGTCCGCCACTGCACCCCGCAATTTGAGTTTTCCGGGATATGGAAAGTGCTGAGAAACGCCGAGGCCCATGTACGCAAAATCGCTATTCGTGTAGCCCGCAAATGGGCGGGGACTGCCCACACTGAACTGCTGAAGCGTGAATTGAGGGTCTGGCAACGTAGACATTTGCGGAGCACCAAATGTCGCGGCCTTCGCTGCGGTCTCGGCAACGCGAATTGCCGGATCATTCTTCTTGGCTTCCTCGATGAGCACGCTTAATGGCGTGGGATTCCCAGCCTGGTGTTGCATCTCGCTGGAAGCCTGCGGGGATTGCTCGTTTGTCACCACTTCTTGAGGTGCAGCGAATACCCTGGGCGAGAGAATTAGCGTGAGAAAACCAAATACAATCAGCCGAAATCCTTCGCGCTGGGTAAGGACCCGCACGCGAAAACAGATACCTCGCATCATCGTCCTCCGTTACCAATGGAATGCACGCGGACACACATAGGCACCGCGTGAAAACGGAAGACGAAACTAGATTCTTAGAACAGAGTTCGTTTCAGGCGGACTTAAAGGCGGGGAATGGAATTCTGCAATGGTTGGACTGCCATTCACAGCGAGAGGAAGGAGTGCCGGCACAATCGGCAAAATCGCAAGAACCACACTCGCTGAAGACCGTCCCTGATGGCTGACGCTGCTGATGTATGGTTGCGAGACTTGTCGAGGTGATTCGCAGCAAGAATGCGACGACGGCATTTTCGTTGAGCCGCATTGGTCGCCCATCTGACGGCAGCAGTCGCTTTCATCGGCATTCAGCAGTTGGCGAGGAACAAAGCACGAAAGGCTCGGTGTCCCAAGCAGTGCCAGAAGCGAGGTGACCACCCAGAATGTGCTTCGCAGTTTCATTCCTAACCAATAATACCACGACGAAGGCACTTTCAGCTGGCTCGCCATTGGCGAACACGGCCTAAGTCCAGAAAGATTCCCTCTGCTGCCAGGTTTGTTGGTCTAGAGGATGCTCCCCACGATCAACTTGCAAAAATGTATGGATTATATTGCTGAGGCCCGCAATTTCCATCCCGGCTATATGCTGCCGACTCTGCGTGACCAGCGTATGGCTGGATCGACAGTCCTGATGATTGACGGCGTTGTGCGCTGGCATGCTGCTCGGCGAGCTTAACGACGGCAACAATGTTGCGTCGGTTGACGCGCGGGTGGTCTCGCCCGGGTATCGGAATGGATGGGCCAATTGCTTGTTGATGTGGCACTCCCTTTGAACAAGCTCGGGAGGCCGGCTCCCGCAGAGTGCGTTTCGACATTCGGGATGATAATTCCGACACTTTGAAATTGATGGCGCGCTGCCAGGCTGAGATCACGCGTATCCTCGGTTGGTTTGCTCGCGATCTTCGACAGTCTGACGACCCCGCACGCGATCACGGCGAAAATCACCAGTGACTGCTGAGCCCTGCAAGCCGACCGGTAAGTGTCGCGACCAGGCTTGTAAATGAGTCGAGACCCCTCAAGGTGCCAAATTAGTGCCTATTATGGACAATCTCCTTCCAACAAAGGCGAATAGGCGTACGTTGATCTGCAGAATAAGCACCTTAGAATCAGCCCGATGAATAGGCCAGCGACAACGCTCGTTATGGAACAACGAGTGCGGAAGTAAGGGAACATGGTACTCGGGCGACATCAGGTGTTGGACCTCCTGTTTGAGATGGACGGGGGCTCGCCCAGCGATCCTGGCAGCTCAGGCAACCCCTTATCTCGAACTTGACGGAGAGAGCAAACGCATGAGCGATGCGACGCCAACACTGGCAGAGTCATTGAAGGAGGTTGTGCACTATCGGGATCTTCTCTACATGCTGACCTGGAGGGACATCAAGGCCCGGTACAAGCAGTCGATGATGGGCTTTTTTTGGGCGCTTCTAATGCCCTTGCTGATCGTGGGAGCCGGGGTACTAGTGCGGATCGTTTTCTTAATGAGCTCCGGCAACCATATTAACTTCCTTGACCTTGCCAGCATCGCGTTGAAATCACTTCCGTGGGCGTTTTTTGTAAGCGCCATCAAGTTCGCGACGAACAGCCTCGTAGGGAATGTCAACCTGGTAACTAAAATTTATTTTCCACGAGAGGTCCTTCCCCTCGCTGCGGTGCTGGCGAGCCTTTTCGACACCGCCATCGCATCATCGCTGATCATTATCTTGCTGGTCTTCGGCAAGGTGGGCGTCACAATACATTTGCTCTGGGCGCCGGTGATTCTAGGCTTGATTATCCTCTTCACCGCGGCCTTGGCGCTGTTCCTTTCCTGCGCCAATCTGTTCTTCCGAGATGTCAAATACCTCGTGGATATTCTGCTAACGTTCGGAATATTTTTTACGCCGGTGTTCTACGAAGCCCGAACGATGGGCAAATGGGCGCCATTACTGTTGCTGAACCCACTGGGTTCGTTGCTCGAAGCACTAAATACCACGATCATCCGTCACCAAGGTCCTTCGCTGCCTTGGCTCGCGTACGCAGCGTCTTGCGCCATTCTGGGCCTCTTCGCGGCTTGGAGGATTTTCGACCGCGCAGAGGCATCTTTTGCGGAGAGTATTTAGAAAGCTCATATGAGCGAAATCGCACTCGAGTTCGACCGAATATGGAAGAAGTTCAAGAGAGGGGAAATTTACGACTCGCTTCGAGACCTGATCCCCGCGGTCACGAAAGGAGTCTTTTCAAACGACGATAGGGAGCTCCACGAGCGGGAATTCTGGGCTTTAAGGGACGTCAGTTTTCAGGTCCGGCGCGGTGAGGCCTTCGCCATCATAGGTGCCAACGGTGCCGGCAAGAGTACCACGCTCAAATTGCTGAGCCGCATTCTGCGCCCAACCCGGGGCCGTATGACGGCGCATGGCCGGCTGAGCGCGCTCATCGAAGTCGGCGCCGGATTCCATCTGGACCTCACCGGAAGGGAAAACGTCTATCTGAACGGCTGCATCTTGGGCATGAAACGGCAGGAGATCGCGCGGAAGTTCGATGAGATCGTTGAATTCGCTGGGATGGCTGAATTTATCGATACACCCGTCAAACGCTATTCCTCCGGTATGTACGCGCGGCTCGGTTTCGCTGTAGCAGCGCATGTGGACCCTGAAATCTTACTGATTGACGAGGTTTTGAGTGTCGGCGACATGCAATTTCAGGAGAAATGTTTAGATCGCATGCGCCAGGTGGTTAAGAACGGTACGACGGTCATCTTTGTCTCGCACAATCTTCAAGCAGTGCAGATGCTCTGCAGTCGTACCCTATGCCTGAAGGGAGGCACGGTCGCCCGTATTGGCCCGACCGCCGAGGTTCTCAATGAATATCTTTGCATTCCCTCAGCGAGTGCGGGGGCCTTCCCAACTTTGATTGAGGACATTTCTCTTCGCGGGGAGGATGGGCCTCTCAAGGTAAATTTCGCTACCGGAGAAAAGGCTCAACTCCATCTCACTATTCATCCCAGCGAGGAGCTCGAAGACTGTCAGCTCGGACTGCTCGTGCACCGCGCCACCGACGGCCTTGCCGTTTGCGACTATAATCTGCCACTTTCCGAAGTAGCCCCTTTTACGCCATTTACGAGTGCGACTTCTCTTTTGGTGCACCTAAGCATGAACCTGCTTCGAGGCGCATACGTCGTCTCGGTGCACATCTATCATGTGCCAACCGCACGATACATTGCCCGCGCTTACCGTGCTGTGAACTTTTTCGTCGAAGAGACCATTAGCTGGCAGGGAGTAGCGCACCTCGCCCCAACTGTTTCAAGAGTGTTGGACGACTGCCACTTTGCGATGTCTCCCGTCATGAAAGGCTAAGGCGTCGAGCTTCGGAAAGCTAAGAGTTTGAAATCGATGAACATTTTGGTCACAGGCGGCGCTGGCTACATAGGCAGCCATACGGCAAAGGCTTTGGCCCAGAGCGGGTATAGACCCGTTGTGATTGATGATCTGTCTACCGGGCATGCGCACAATGTCAAGTGGGGGCCGCTTGTCCGGGCAAGTCTCTCCGATACGGCCTTCGTTCGAACAGTTTTACAGGAATGCCAAATTGAAGCGGTAATCCATTTTGCGGGCAGTGCTCTAGTTGGCGAGTCTGCGCGCCAGCCTCTGAGCTACTTCCAAAACAATGTGGGAGGAACTCTCAGCCTGCTCCAAGCTATGCTGGACGCCGGAATCAAAGATATCGTGTTCTCCTCCACCTGCGCGACTTACGGATCGCCGGCTCGAGTACCGATTACTGAAGGTCAGCCTCAGATGCCCCTCAATCCTTACGGCGATTCAAAGTTGTCCATCGAGCGAGTGATCGAGTGGATGGGCGTCGCGGGGCAGCTTCGTTGGGTAGCTCTTCGCTACTTTAATGCCGCGGGCGCCGATCCCGAGGGTGAATTGGGAGAAGAGCATGAGCACGAAACCCACTTGATTCCTTTGGCGATCGGCGCAGCGCTAAAGCAGCGCGAGAGCCTCCAGATTTTCGGGACGGATTATCCCACGCCGGACGGCACTGCAATTCGCGACTATGTCCACGTCACCGATCTCGCTTCCGCACACGTTTCCGCCCTGCAGTATCTCAGCCGTGGCGGAGAAAACCTGGCCCTCAATCTTGGCACAGGCAAGGGGGCCTCAGTGCTCGAGGTCCTAGAGATGGTGCAATTGGTCGGCCGCCAGCGTGTTCCCGCGACTGCAGTACCGAGACGCGCAGGAGATCCCCCGATCTTAGTCGGTGACCCTCAGCGCGCACGCCGAATCTTGCACTGGGAGCCCAGCCATTCTGCGCTGGGCGCCATTGTTGAATGCGCTTGGCGTTGGCACTCTCGCTCGCAAGCTCAGGTCCATATCAATTTGGTTACCCAATCGTAGAAGTCCCGATCGTGAGAATTGGTGGGAGAGATGGAAGATCTACTTACGATTAGCGTCATTCTTTGCAGCTACAATCGCGCCACGAGCCTCGAGAAAACGCTCGAAAGTCTGAGACAGATGAGTGTTCCGCCCAATCTCAAGTGGGAACTTGTCGTGGTGGACAACAATTCCACAGATAACACTCGCGGTGTTGTCGAGGAATTCGCGCGGACCTCAGGTCTCAACGTCCGATATATGTTCGAGCCGGGCCAGGGATCCTCTCGCGCTCGGAATACCGGTGTCGCGAATAGCACAAGTGAAATCATTGCCTTTACGGACGACGATGTCGAAGTTTCGCCCGAGTGGCTGCGGGAGCTCGCAGGCGCGTTCACCGAGTTTGATTGCATGGGCGTGGGAGGGAGGAGCATCCCCACTTGGAACGGGCTCTGCAGACCAGACTGGCTCATCACTGCCGGTCGTTACCGTTTGGTTTCCGGTCCCATTCTGGATTTTGACCTGGGAGACCAAGCGCGAGAGCTTCGGGTAGCACCGTGGGGCCTCAATATGGCGTTCCGGAGAGTGGCTTTTGAAAAATATGGACTGTTCCGAACCGATCTCGGTATCTCAGGATCCCGACGTCGCATAACGGGTGGAGACACTGAGTTTGGGAACAGGTTGCTGCGCGGTGGCGAAAAGATTGTTTATTCACCCAAAGCAGTTGTTTTGCATCCCGTGGTGCAGCTGAGGATTACCAAGAACTACTTTCTCGAGTATTACTTTTGCTTGGGCAGAACAAACGTACGACAAGAGCGTTGGCCCGCAGAATCTGTCTTGTACTTCGGCGTTCCGCGGTACCTCTTTCGCGAGCTTTTGGGGAATGGCGCGCAGTGGCTAGTCGCTCTCAACCGGAAAAAGAAATTTTATTATAAGGCGCAAATGTACCATTCTCTGGGCCAGATCGCAGAAGCACTGGATTACACCGTATGAAAGAGAGCGAAGCGACTGTTGCCGCACTGTTCGAATTAGCCTCGCAGAACTGGGCTGGCCGGTTGACGCTGTGCTGTACTCCGGCCTCCCTCGTCATATCGTTCGCCGTCTTGTACGAACAATGCGGGAGGGTTCTTCGCGGTCGATATGAGGAAGAGGTTTTACTGTAAGACCTACTATATCTTTTGCTCGGACAGATAGCAGAGGTTCAGAGATAAGGATCGTCCCGCAGCCCATGTCGCCCAGAATACAGGGATGATGTCATCACACACGTTGATTAACGACCGCTAAGGGATCATGGAAATAAATCAACGGGGTGACTATGGGCGTAGCGCTGTAACCGTAAGTGTCATTATTCCTGTGTATAACTGCGTGGAATATACTCCAGCCGCACTGGATTCCGTCTTTGCACAGACTTTCACCGATTTCGAAATCATCCTCGTCAATGACGGCTCGCCCGACACCCAGATTCTTGAGTATCTTATCAGCCCATACAAGGATCGGATCGTATACCTGAAACAGACGAATCGCGGCCCGTCCGCGGCTCGCAATACGGGAATTAGGGCTGCGCGAGGGAAGTATCTCGCCTTTCTGGATGGCGACGACCGCTGGCCGTCCGAATATCTGGCCGCGCAGATGAGTTTATTCGAGCAGAAGCCCTCCTTGGACCTCGTCTACACAGACGCCGTCCATTTCGGTGACACTCGATTACCTCGCAAAACCTTTATGCAGAGCCTCAGCCCTCCCATGAATTTTGAGGACTTACTGGCGGCCGGCAGTCAGATTATTCCTTCGGCAACAGTGGTAAGCAAGCGGGTGGTCATTGATGCCGGCCTCTTCGACGAAAGTCTGCGAGGCCCTGAAGACTACGACTTGTGTTTACGTATAACTTACAGAGGCGCGCAAATAGGGTTCCAGTCGCGGGTGCTTGCCCTGCGCCGCGTTCATTCAAAGTCTTTAACTGCAGATGACATGAGAATGCTGGAAGGTCTGGAACGTGTTCTAACCAAGTGGGACAAAAGCCAAAGGCTTTCTCAGAAAACCCGGTCCTTACTGCTTAGTCGTCTCGCGTCCATCAGGACTTACGTTTATTCGGAAAAGGGTAAGCGGCACCTTCTTTCCGGTAACCTCGATCAGGCGCGAGATTATTTGCTCGGTGCCTACACGTCGTTATGTCAAACGAATTCGCAACCTACCGTGCGCCACAGAACCAATCCAGTTTTGCTCCGAACAGCAAAGCTTCGCGTGCTGCTTTGGGGGCTGCGGACCGTTCCACGGTTGACCGTTTTCGGGGCGCAAATGTGGGAAAATTTCTTGTGGGCAGCAAAGTTTCCCCATGCTCGAACCAACATGTAAACTGCTCTCGCTGTTGGTCCTCTCTTCCTAGAGCCGCAGGCTAATTCTAATCCAACATCTCTCCCCCTCATTCTATGCTGGGCCCACTCACTTGCCCGCCAGCAGGGATTTGTCGAATCAGTGTGCAGTACGCTCAAGGAGACCGGTACGCTGTGGCCCTGCTCGGCTGTCCACAGTTTGACGGAGAAGCCTTCCAGGGAAAATCAATCATCGAGCAAAAACACAGCAAGACGGCGCCGTTCGTGGGTAATTAGGGGTGCCGGGTTAGTGATTGAGCACCTGTCCTAGTTCAACCCTTTCGACCAGTCGATTGAGCGGAACTCCTGCCACACAATCGCGGCGTGGCCGGAGATCTACATCGGGCCAGCCGAACACCTTGGGTCCGGTGAGCCCTTCCGCAAGTCTCTGGTTGTAAATGACTTAAACCTCGCCCTTTGCATAAGAGCTCGCAGGTGAAATAATGACGCGTCTCATGATTGTTTGCTCCGCGGTATTCGCCACCATCCTAATGAATGGCTGCAGCGCTGTCACTTCGGCACGTGGTACGAACACGACCAGCAATGACCCGCTGGTACCCGCCGCACCCGCTCCCATAACCACGTGGTATATCCGCAATGACGGCGGGACTCGTTATTCTTCCAATGTGACCAGTGGTCAATGCGACGGGAAACATGACGCCCCATATCCCGGCAGTGGTGCGAACCGGGCATGCGCCTTCAACGATTACCGCTATCTCTTTACGGATGGCACGACAGGCAGTTCCTTTCCGAGTTGTGGGTGGGTGATCGCAGGTGGCGATACCGTGATTATTCGCGGGGGGCCATGGCGTGTTGGCTATCGAGATGGCAATAACAATTCTTCGTCTCCGTTTGGATGCGGCACTGGTGACCCGTTTAACGGTGACTTGAATCCTACGATTCCTGCGGGCACTTCGGGTCAACATACGAGAATTCTTGGTGAGCATTATCAGAACTGTGGCACTAGCTACACACAACTGCATGGCGGTTACGGACTGGCGGTTACTCTCGATCTGCGCTCCGCGGCGTTCGTCGACGCGGAATGTCTGGAACTCACCGATTATGCACAGTGCGAACACTCAACTGGAAGTCCTCAGTACCCCGCCAGTTGCAGGACTAGCCCTCCTATGGACGACTACAGCAGCTACGGCATGATGACGAACACCGGGACCGACGATATCCTGCTGCAGGATATGAACCTCCACGGCTTCGACAACGCCGGCATTCGTGGGCCGGTTGGAGGGACGATCACCGCAACGCGTGTCAGAATAGCCTTCAATACGAATTCTGGCTGGAATTTCGATGATGGGAACGACACTGCCAGCGTCAATGGTCAAATAAACGCTACAAACCTTACTATTGAGTGGAATGGTTGCGACGAAGAATATCCGATCGTAGACACTTATCCGGCGATTTCCTGTTACGACGATAACAGCGGTGGGTATGGAGACGGAATGGCGACGGCAGATACACCGATGAACCTAAGCTGTACTCGGTGTATTTTTCGTTACAACACACAGGATGGCCTGGATTTTCTACATTCGACCGGCGGTTCGATCTCGATCACACAATCGGAGTCTTACGCGAACATGGGACAGCAATTCAAGGAGGGTGCGGTTAGCAGTGCCAGCCTCACTGATAGCTTTTCAGAAGGCAACTGCGACCGCATGTCGGCCCCAATCATTGGAGCACCCCCGACTTTTAACGCCCATCTGTCAGATTTCTGCCGTGCGGCTGGCGACCAAAATACATTCGCCATGATCTCTGGCAGCAAGCTGACGCTTCAGCACGATACGTTCGTCGGCTATGGAGCCACGGTGTTCGACATTCAATGCCATGACGCCAGTTGCGGCACGAATCCGATTCCGGCGGTCAGCTTCGAGGACAACATCGTCTTGGGCTACGTCAATTCGAAATACAATTCTGGTCAGGCACCAGGGTTGTTTTTCTTTGGCTCCTTGATGTCCTCCAGTAATTTCATTGCGCGGGATCACAATGAGGTCTTCGGTACCCGAAACGACGGCTGCCCTAGCACGGGATACAGCGGCGAGTTTTGTTCAGACCCTCTGTTTGTTACCGAGCCAACATTTGTCAGCGAGGCGAGCCTCGATCATTTCAATTTTAACCTGAGCATCGGCAGCCCCGCTCGCAACGCGGGGGTGGTTATCCACGGCCAGACGAACGACTATTCGGGCAATCCCTGGCAGACGCCACCGAGCGTGGGAGCCTCCGAGCACCAGTAGGTCTCTATTGCCCTATGTGAGAAGCGCCCACGAAAGCGTTTCACCTTCACTTCCTACTCAGCAACCAGCAATCGAACCTATCTCGTCTTCGATTTGAACCAACTTAATGTCAGAGACGCGGCTGCCAGGGTATCAAGTGGGTTAAAAGCTACGGCACGCATCGCATTCGACAAGGCAAGCCGGGCGTTGCCGCGGCGAGAAAAGGTTTCGGCGCGCTCCTGGTACACGGTACTTAGGGCGATATGTTTCGCTCGCCAGCCGCAGCCGGGCTGGCCATAGTGCTTTTCGATGAACTGTAGTTGCGCCTGGAGCATGCGCTCCGGATCGGTACTCATCGAATTTGGTGAAATTCGATAATAGGCCAAGACCTTGGGTATAAAACGGATCGCGTAGCGCAGCGCTATGCGCAAACACAGATCCCGGTCTTCGGTCGCCCGCATGGTCTCATCGAAGAGACCGACCTCATCAAGGCAAGCCCTACGAAGAGTAATCGTCGGACAGGGCAAATGTACCCGCCGCATGTAGATATAAGATGCAATACGGCCTTCGCCGTGTTTCTGGTCGGTGAGCGGCGTATCGATGATGGCGCTGGTGGGGTCGATACGCGAAACTAGACCGTAGGCTAAACCCACCTCGGGACAATGGTCGAAGACCTTTAGAGATTCGGACAGCCGGTGAGGTAACCAAACATCATCGCCATCGAGGAGAGCCAGAAATTCGGCCGAAGAATTCCGAATCGCGGTATTGCGAGCAGCCGACACCCCCTGGTTGTGCTGCCTTACGTATTTCAGTTTCGCACCCAGTCGTTCAACGTAGGTACGGGCAATTTCAGGGGTGCCGTCGGTGCTGCCGTCGTCAACAAGAATCATTCGCCAATCGCCGAATGTCTGCGCGACAACGCTTTCGATCGCCGCAGCCAGGTATTGGGCAGCGTTGTAAGCCGGTACGATAACGTCGACTGTGGGCATCTCTGAAGCCTGAACTCGATTGTCTTGGGACATTTTGGGGACGGAATTCGTTCAGGTCGGCGCTTCGTTCAGTCGAAGTGCATGAGAAATTCAGGTGGCGAGTTCCGCCAGCTCTGCGGCTTGAAGTTCTGCCCAGTCCTGCGGTAAGGGCTTGTTCTGCGCAGGCACTCCGACGGCCATATGATATGGTGGCACGTCGTGGAGGACCACCGCGTTCGCACCGACAACGGCGCTGTCGCCCACTGTAATTCCACCGATAATCTTGCAACCCACGCCGAGTGTTACGTTGTTTCCAATTCTGGGCTGTCCTTCGTGCCGGAAGTTTGCTTTGTTGACCACGCAAACGCCGGTGTAAATCCGGCAATCGTCGCCAATAACAACACCATCGGCAATCATGATTCCAAAGCTGGTGTGCACGTTGAACCGCTGACCGATCACTGCGCCGGACCGTATGTCGGCTCCCGTCATGGTGGAAACGATTAGGTTGGTCATCACATATACAGCACGCATTACCGTGCCGACGACTGGTTTTGTGAGCCTGCAGGCCCAAAAGCCCAAGCGGTAATTGGCACAGATCAAGAAAGGTCGATCTAACAACAAGCCAATAAAGCCCTTTTGGGGATTCATTTTCCGATAAAATCTAAGATCACTTCTAAAGTCTGCTATTAGGCCCATAGGTCCACGACCTTCATTGCGCGATACGGAAGTGCTTTCTCCCGAGGGAATTAGATCGACACATTAGCACGTCGTAAGAGCAAGGTCACCGTTAATGCGGCTAAAATGAAAGTGAAAAGTAACTGGTCCCCTGATAGTAGCCAGAGTGCGTTGCAGACAAGCGCGCAGTCGGCGCCTGGATTCCGAAATGGAGCAGTGGGCACTTCCCAAGTATCGATGAGAATCTTCCAGTTGATCAGCAGCAGCGGACTCTACGGCGCCGAACGCGTTATTCTCACCCTTTCCAAAACACTGAATGATATGGGGTCTGCCGCCACGATAGGCATATTTCACAACTCCCATGCTCCTAACACCGAAGTAGCCGCCGCGGCCAAGGCACTGGATTTGCCGGTCCAAGTCATTCCCTGCAACGGAAGGTTCGATTGGGGTGCAGTCCGGGCATTGAGAGGTGCATTCGAAAAGGCGTCACCGGATATCCTACACACTCACGGTTATAAGGCTGACTTGTACGGCTACCTGGCCTCCCGAGGCTCGAAAATTGCTCGCATCTCCACCTGCCATACCTGGTACGACAATGATTGGAGCTTGTGTTTGTATGGCGTACTGGACCGCGCCGTACTGCGCCGCTTTCAGATGGCGGTAGCCGTCTCGGAAGAAGTTGCTCAGCGCTTGCGAGCCGCCGGAGTGAACGAGCGGAAAATCCGAATCATCGCTAACGGTATCGATACAGAGGCCTTTTCCCAAGCGCAGCCGGCACTGCGCCGAGAGATCGCACCGAATCGGCGGATCGTTGGGTTGGTCGGCCGGCTCGCACCGGAAAAGGGAATTCAATACTTCCTTCAGGCGGCTCCCGCGGTCATGCGCCTGGATCCAGAAGTTGAATTTGTCATCGTCGGCGACGGTGCGGACCGAGATAGCCTGATGGACATGGCTCGCACCTTCGGAATTCAAGATAAGGTCCGCTTTGTCGGAAAGCTTGAGAACATGGCCGAGGTTTATGCTTCGTTTGACGTCGTGGTTTCGTCGTCAGTGAAAGAAGGATTGCCAATGACCATCCTGGAAGCACTGGCAGCCGGAAGGCCGGTCGTCGCTACGTCAGTTGGAGCCGTGCCCAGCGTGATTTTGCACGAGCAAACAGGACTTTTGGTACCACCAGGCGACGCCGAAGCTCTAGCACAACAGATTACACTTCTGTTGTGCAACCGCGAATTCGGTAAAACGCTTGCCGCCCAGGGCCGCCGATTCGTACGGGAGCATTTTTCCGCACAAGCTATGACGTTACAGTACATTACGCTTTACAGCGAAGTGATAGCCGCCCGAAGAGCAGCCTAGTGGCCATTAGCAGCATCAGCGAATCTCGGACGAGCGCGATACCGGCGGATTCGAACCTAGGCCGTCAGGCGAGTGAGCAAAGAGCCCCACTTAAGGTCTTCCTGATGGACTTGTGGGCGGTCGTTCCCTACTACGACGCGTACCTTTGCAGAGCCCTGCTCGCGCAAAACGTGCTCGTTACACTGGCGTCGATTACTTATTATCTCGATCCGCAATGCTTCTCAGCGCGTGGGCTGCGCAATCGCCCTGGTTTGCTTGACATTGTCGGCAAATTCCAGCTTCCCAAGTTACTGCGCAGGCCGCTGAAGTTCACCGAAGCAATGCTCAATCTGCTTGGCAGCGCCGTGCGCATGCTGTATGCGCGTCCGGACGTGCTACACGTGCAATTCCTTCCCCTGCTTAGATGGAGGGTTCCCCTGGAAACGTGGTTCTTGTTCTATTGCAAGCGCTTGGGTATCAAGATGGTGTACACCGTTCACGACCTATTGCCACACGATACCGCTCAGCGCCACTGGCGCCGATTTCACAGACTGTACCAGAGTAGCGACGCTCTTATCTGCCACTCGGAATCTGCTAAGCGGCAGTTGGTTGATGACTTTCGTATCCCATCGGAGCGAATCTGGATCATTCCACACGGGCCTCTTTTTTACGATTGTGCTGCGCCCTTTCGTGAGCACATTCGCTCCAAGTACAGCGCCGAGCCGGGCGAATGCCTGGTGCTATGGCAGGGACTCATTTTTCCTTACAAAGGGATAGACTTCCTCCTCGATTCATGGGTCAAGGTGCAAAGAGCGGGCGGGAAGGCACGGCTGGTGGTTGCAGGCACGGGCAGTGCCGAACTCTTATCGGCACTCGTGCGGAAGGCCGAATCATTGGGCATTTCCGCTTCGGTAACATTCGATTTCCGATTCCTGCCCTTGGAGGAGTTGACTAGCCTGTACTCTGCGGTGGACATGGTTGTCTACCCCTACAAGGCTGTTACCACCAGCGGAGCACTCCTTACGGGGGTCGCCTTAGGCAAGCCCATAATAGCCACCAACCTGAAAGCATTTGCCGAGATACTCGAGCACGGAGAGAACGCGTTGCTTGTCGAACCTGGCGATACCCAGGCCCTCGCTGGCTCCATTTTGAGGTTGGCAAGTGAGCCCGAATTTCGGTTGCAGTTGGGAGCGCGAGCGAAACAGCTGGGCTCCGGTGACGATGCCTGGAGGTCAATTGCGAAACAAACTAGGGAGTGTTACTTAAGCGTCCTAGCAGATAAGATCCACTCTCGCGCAGAGTAAATCTATAAAAGGCTTTCATAGACCGCCACAAGTCTTTCCACCATGACGTTAAGGCTGAAGTTTTCTGCAACCCGTTTCTTGGCGGCGCGGCCAATTTGCTTAGCCTGTAACGGATTTTGAAGCAATCGGCAAATTCGATTAGCCATTGCGTGTGAATCCTCGGGTTCCACGAGGAACCCTGTTTCGCCGTCTTGAATCGCTTCCGGGTTGCCGCCCACCCCTGTCGCGATGCAAGGTAAGCCTGCCGCCATTGCCTCCAGTAGAGCGTTGGAGAAGCCTTCGCTTCTGGAGGGCAGCACGAAAACGTCGCTCGCACACAGCAGACTAAAAACGTTATCCCGGTGGCCGATGAATTTGAACCGGTCACGAAGACCGCAAGCTTCAACCATGCGAAGCAGTTCGTCGTAATAAGGGCGGTCAGAAACACCACCAACGACCATGAACTTTGCTTCCGGGATGAAGGTGCAGACGTGGGCTGCGGCCTGGATCAGCACGTCAAAGCCTTTGACTCGTCGAACATTGCCAACACTTGTAATCAGCGATGCTGTGGCGGGAAATCCCAATTCTCTACGCAACGCCAGGGCGGCGGCAGGAGCGACTGGATCAGGTGATTCCAGGCCGTTGTAGAGTGTTACGACGTTCTGGGGCGGGGTGTGATCTGCAGCAACTACGAACTGCCGCACTTGCTCAGAAACAGCAAGCACCTTGTGCGCGAGCGGACCCAGGACGCGATACGCCATCCGGTGCTTGGCAGAACGCAGAATGCCCATGTCGCGTCGACTGGAGACGAGCTTGGCTTTTGATGCCAAACGGACAATGGTACCGGCCCATAGATCTGACGTTTCGAAGAAGGAGTGGACAATTTGCACGCTTTCGGAACGGATTAGCTTCAGCAGTCGAATCGCCATACGGACGGCGTTCAGGTCGTAGCTGCACGTCAGAGGAAAAACGTACAACGGGCACAGGAAGGAACTTAGCTCACATGAAGTGAGGTTAGTGGCGAAAGTCAAAACGGAACATCGGAATCTGTAACGCGGCAAGTTCCTGATTATCTTAAGGAGCATGTGCTCAGCGCCGCCAAACGGTTTTTTCAGCTGATCGATGACGAACAAGATGTGGCCACTGCCGTGTATGTGGGGGCTCAAGAGCTCATTCGCGGGTCGAGTGAGTCGAGACGCACTGACTTCGCGGTATTCTGCCTCTGCGCCGGGCTGAGGGACTGGGCAGGGGCGATCCATAGCTCGTCGATCATAAACTGGAGACACAATTACCCCTGGGAGAGCGTACGCTCTGAAACTGCCTCGGAGAAACCGGGAACAGATGTCTGGTAGGCAGCGGTCAAATCCGCCGAATCAAGTTCGTAGTGCGCGTACGCCACCAATCCCATGAGCACCCACACGAGCCCGTTTAGTTCAACGTATGTCCACCGGTCTCCAAAAAGATTCCCTACAGCAAGGCAGATGGTGCAAAGCGCCATACCTAGCCCGAGTGAAGAGAACAGCGAATCCTGGGTGCGCTTAAACAAAGTCCAACCCATTTGAAAAAACTTGGCCAAAATCGCTAGAAAGATGAACAAACCGATAACGCCGGTTTCCACCATGGCCTTGACGTAGTAGTTGTGAGTATCCCGCAATGAGCCTACTCGCCCCATATATTCATAGGTGTCATAGCCAGAGCCGAAAATAGGATTGGCGGCGATCAGATCTAAAGCATCGTTCCACAGTTCAACACGGGATGCCGCCGAATTGTCCAACTGCCCATTTGCGTCCTCGGTCATACTGATCCGCTCTGTGACGGCTTGTGGCAGGGTGGCGCGCCAAGCAAAAAGCAACACGAGGAGTAAAGGCACTAGAATGGATAATAGTCGGCGCCGCGCCAAGGCGTAGGCTATCACACTCACCAAAAACGCTAGATAGCTGCCCCGTGAGAAGGAGTAAAGCAAACAGAACAAGGACAGGGCGATTACCGCATATAGCAGTAGTTTGGCGTGCTTCTTCAGGCTGCCAGCCAGGGCGAGCAGGACAATCGACATCTCGGCTTCGAACGCGGCCGTATTGTTTGAGCCAAGGCCTAACGGCCCCGAGTCGCGCTTGTTGTCGTCATAATGGGAAAAATCGTGCTGGCGGATCTCCAAACCGAAACCTCGGCCTACTAACAATACGGAGAGACAGACCAGCACCAATGCGGTTCGCAAATCCTTTTTGCTACGCACGGACGCCAAAGCAGCGAAGAACAACCCCGGCAGCATCATGTAGTCTTTCCAGTGATAAAAACGTTCCAGGACAGGCGCGGAAAGCGGTAGATAAAACGCGCCCCAGCATAAAGAGAGAAACGTGAAGGCGCCAAATACGATGAGCAGCTTGCTTATTCGTGAACGCCGAATTCGGCCTTGGATCAACGCTCCCAGCAGCACGCTGAGCACTAGAAGGACGATGATGTGCTTGCCCAGAGGCATTTCCTCAACTCGAAAACGCAACCGCTGCTGGGGCATTATCAGGATGAGGATGTAGAGTCCGATCGTGGGGCGCCAGGCAACCGAGAGCAGGCATCCAACAAGAAATCCGATGTACAGCGCAACCGGTATGTAAACTCCAAGCCCGGTGCCTAACATGCGCCGCTCATTTCTCTAGACCCAAAGATTTCCGTTTCCGCTGCCAGAGCCTCAGTTTGATTGCTTCATAATGGTTGACTCCAACGATTTGCTTTAGCCGCGAGGCTCCTCGGTACCTTAGGGAATTTGCAAGAATCGGTATGCGCTTGCGGCGAACATAGGCTTCAAACTCCGGCTGGGTCGTGGACCGCCGAATGGCAACACGGTTCAATTTCCGTCCTCCCCGAGCTAATCCAGGTAGTGACGTGCAGATGGCCTCATAGCCAGCCGCCAGGGCTGCGGAGAGAACTCGCTCATTGGTAAACCCACCCGGAATAGCCAGGTAAGAGATCTTGGTGTTCAGCATCCGCTCCAAAACAAGACGCGCGCGAGCCAGCTCCTCAACGGCTTTACGGTACGAGAGTCTTGTCAGGTCGTGGTGGAAAAAACCATGCGATTGAACCGACATACCCGACGCGAGCAATTGCTTGACCTGATCACGGGATAAATAACCAGGCCGGTCGATGTGTTCCACGCAGATGAAGAAAACCGCACGAAACCCCAACTGTCGCAGCAGGGGAACGGCGATCGTCAAGTCGGATTCGTAACCGTCATCGAATGTGATCACGACATTTCGAGAATTTTCCGAGGCGGGCAAAGTCAAGAATTCACCAAGAAGTAGTGTCTTGAAACTATTCCGTCTCAAAAAAACCATCTGCTGGCGGAAATTCTCGACCCCCAGGGCATAGAAGTCCCCACTGGAGCAAGCGTGTACATCTACACCTGCCTGGTGAAGCCGATGATAGTTAAGGATGACGGTTGTGTTCTGCGGCGGCGGGATCTTCTTATCGAGCCGCGAAGCAACTGGAAGGCTGCTAGAAAGGTGAGTACTTAGGCGCAAAACCATACTGGCCTCTTTCGCGCGATAAAATTAAAAAATGCAAGCACGGCAGCAGCATTCAGGAGGAGAAATGCGGACGTAGCCTTACCCAGTTTTGTGACGATTCCAAAGGGCTTTTGAAATAGCGCACCTGCGGAAGAGGCATAAAAGCAGGTCTGAAAGATCAGCGCGGCACGGTACACTGCACCGTCCAGCCAGATCGAGCTCAGTAAAAGGGCGGCCAGGGCCAAAGGAGCTACCAGTCGCGACAGCTTGTGGCTTATGAAGCGAAATCGCAAAGGATTGGCCCGAGTCAGCAACCACGGCGCGAGCCAGATTAACTGATAGTTGCCGGTCGAGGTACGCACCTTGCGGCGGAACTCCTTCATCGCATCCCGAGGCATTTCATCCCAAGCGCGGGCTTCCGGTTCGAAGACGATCCGCTTACCTTGGGCAGCGACGGAGAGCGGCAAGAAAACATCATCCAATAGGGGGCGGATGTTCCAGTCTCCAGCGTTACTGGTCAGCGCACCCTCGGGCATCGGCGCCAACAGCTCTCTTCGTGCGGCATACAACGCGCCAGTCGCGCCTACCACCGATCCCGTATTGGATTCCATTTTTCGGATCGCTTTCTCGATGCGCCAGTAAAGGCCCAAGCCCTCCTGGCCAGCGCTACTGGTCACTTTTTTCAACATTAGCTCGCCGCTCACGCATCCCACAGTTGGGTCGGCGAAGTTCCGAACGAGCTTTGCGACGGCATCAGGCTCGATTTCCTGTCGTGCATCCATGAAGACAATGACATCCCCTTTTGCGGTCGCGATGCCCCGATTCAACGCGGCTACCTTTCCTGAATGTTGAGAGAGTGATAGCGACAGGAAATTAGGCGTGCTGGCGGATTTTAGTATTTGGTCCGTGTCGTCGGTCGAACCGTCGGAGACAACGATGATTTCCAGCAGCTCTTGTGGATACTCAAGTTGGCTGAGGTTGTTCAGCTTCCGAGGAAGTACTGCAGCTTCGTTGTGCGCGGCTATTACAATAGAAACCGAAGGTGTAATCGCCCGCTTGTCTACTGGTCGGAAACACCACTGCTGATATAACCACAACCATAGTGCATAGCCGAGATAGGTATAAGCCAGCAACAAAAACGATATCCAGAAAATCCAATTCACTTGATGGTCCTCAGTACCTGTATCTGCAGGTACCATTCGGCAAATTGTCGTTCGGCTCGAAAACTCATTGGCTCCCTCGCCGAAGTAAGATCGTCTTGATGGTTTCAAAAGTGATCAGCAGGTCCAGGGACAGCGACATGTGCTTGATGTAGTAGAGGTCGTATTGAACCTTCTCTCGGGTCTCTTCGAGTGAAGCCCCGTATCGATAGCGGACCTGCGCCCAACCAGTAATACCGGGCCGGATAATGTGCCGCAGGTTGTAATAAGGAATATTGTCGGCGAGCCAGTTCACAAATTCTGGCCGTTCAGGCCGTGGGCCCACAAACCCCATTTCGCCGATAAGGACGTTCCAGAGCTGAGGAATTTCATCAAGGCGCGTCGCGCGGAGGAATTTCCCGACTCCAGTCACTCTGGGGTCATCTTTACCCGCCCACACCGCTCCTGTTTGTGCCTCCGCATCTTGGCGCATGGTGCGGAACTTGTAGAGCACAAATGCTTCCCCGCGCCGGCCCACCCGTTGTTGTCGGAATAAAATCGGACCGTCTGAACTGAACTTCACTGCCAATGCAATGATGGGAATGACCGGCAGACAAAGTAACAGCGCGACCGCAGCAATGACAAAGGACACACACCGGCGGACGAATAGGAAACCACTTCCGAGGCGAAAGCCTTCGGAATAGATCAATGAGCTCGGGTACAGGTTCTCGATTTCGATCTTTCCGGAAATTTTTTCCAGCAGTGAACTTACATCCTCGATTTGAATTGCCTCTAAGCGCAGATCAAGCAATTCGCGAACCGGCAGAGTGTTGCGTCGATCAGAAAGTGCAACGACGACACGGTCCACATTGCTCTTTCCAACCAGTCCGCGGACGGTCTCCGCGAGGTCTTCCCGGTCAGATCCACCGTTGCCGAACGCTCCGGCCCAACCGACAACCTCCATTCCGAGGTCCTTGCGTGTCCGGATTTCGTCCACGACTCGACGCGCTCGATCACCGGAGCCGAGGACGTAAACGCGCTCACTTAGGAACGGTCGGCGTAACAGCCACGAATATGCCCCCCGCCACAACAGCAGAGTTCCGGTCAGGATGACGACGCCGAAAAGGTCAGCACGCTTTCCCAACATGAATTCGGGAAAGTAGAACCCGATGGCGGCCAGCAGAAACGAAGAGGTCCCCAGCACAAGCAACAAACGAAACGAGGTTTCGCCGCCTGACAGGGGCAACTGCGGAGCGTATAGGTCGAAGTAGTAGGAACAGATCAGAACCAAGACAGCAATTGCCAAGATTTTGTAAAGACCTTCTTCGTAATTGAGTACGAGGTAGGAGTCCGGACCAAACTGGATCAGGGTTGCCGCTAAAAATGACAGACAAACAGCGACAGCTTCGCCTGCCAGGAGGACCAACGTGCGGACCGGATAATAGACGTGAAATAGACGAACCATTGATCGGTGATGCGAGAGCACGCCTGCTACCGCTCTGAAGCTCCTGCTTATGGCACTCCTTCAGGCTCGATCCTCTTGAAATCACAGGACTAAGCAGGGCGGCAGTGTTCTTAGGAAGAAAAATTTTTGCGGGAGGACTCCAAAATAGTTCCACTTGATGGTAGTCAGATACACTCTAATTCCACTTGGCGACCCTCTCGGGCAATTACGTATTGCGAAAAATCAAAACGACCGACGAGAAATGTCTCTTTTGAAGCCAAGCCCAAATTGGTTAACTCCTGTATTTATAACTCGTTATATTAGAGTTTGGGTTGGCTGCCTGCGACCGGCCTTTGGCCCTGCCTCGTGGCAGCTAGCTTGCTCCCACCAGATAGCCCGTTAACGGACGAGGTAAATTTGACTCAAGCCAGTTCGGATTCCGCTGCCGTGGTCGCGCTGGGGGAGACTCCGGTGGGCTCACTCCAGTGGTCGCAGCTTGCTGCGGTCATCGCACTCATCGGCATTCTCTACCACGGTATTTTGGCTAATCTGGCTCTCCAGTGGTGGAATGACCCCGATTTCTCTCATGGCTTCTTCGTGCCTATTTTTTCCGGGTTCGTCATTTGGCGAATGCATCATGACCTTGCACGCGTAGATTCAAGACCTTCGTGGTTCGGCTTGCCAGTTGTCGGCGCCGCATTGATCACGTTGATCGTTGGAGTCCTCGGGGCTGAATTGTTCCTTTCGCGTTCTTCGTTGATTCTGCTCCTCGCCGGCCTGACGATCTTGTTTTTTGGTTGGCGGTTTTTCGGTGCGATTTCATTCCCATGGGCAGTCCTGTTCTTGATGATCCCCATTCCTGCCATCCTATATAACCAGCTTACCTTTCCTCTGCAGTTCCTGGCCTCCAATCTGGCCACCTCACTCTTATCATTGGCAGGCGTACCTGTGCTCAGAGAAGGGAATGTGATTCATCTGCCGGCGATGAGATTAGAGGTCGTCGAAGCCTGCAGCGGAATTCGCTCGCTCGTTTCGCTCACAAGTCTGGCAGTTGTTTTTACTTACTTCTTTGAGGCACGGATTTGGAAACGAGTGGTTTTAGTGGTTGCCGCGATACCCATTGCGGTGGCGGCAAATGGACTACGCATTATGGGGACCGGTCTACTGGTGCAGTACTGGGATCCCGACAAGGCAGAAGGATTTTTCCATGAGTTTTCAGGCTGGGTGATCTTTCTGCTCTCGTTGCTCATGCTGTATGCCATTCACCGGCTGATCAACTTCCGATGGCACAGAGGAAAAGGGAGGAAGGCAGCTTGAGGGTAGCTCAAGATTGCTGGGCTCGTTTCTTTTGTGTGGCCGCCCTTCTCGTCGGCAGCTACGTATTTCTTAATGCCCGGAGCCGGCCTGAGAATGTGCCGCCGCGCCAAAGTCTATCTTCGTTTCCCCTGCTGGTAGGTGATTCTTTCGGGCGGGATGTACCGATCCCGGCTGAGGTTATTAGCGTTCTGGGGGATGGAGAGTTTGTTGAGCGATTGTATCAGTCTGGTTCCGAGCCTGTAGTCGATTTCTTCGTTGCTTACTTTCCGACGCAACGAACCGGCAGTACCATTCACTCCCCGCAGCACTGCCTACCAGGCTCGGGGTGGACGCCTGTCGAGTTTAGTCGAATTTCTCTGCCGCGGCCGGGCGGCGACTCGATGTTGGTCAATCGCTACGTCATCGGCAAGGGGTTGGACCGGCAACTAGTACTCTATTGGTATCAGTCACACGGCCGTGTTGTTGCCAGTGAATATGCAGCGAAGTTCTACTTAGTGGAGGATTCTATTCGTATGAATCGCAGCGATGGAGCTCTCGTGAGGGTGGTCACCTCTATCAACCGAGGGGAGACCGAAGCGGCCGCTGAAAACCGTGCTGTAGCATTCATTCATGATTTTCTACCGTCGCTCGATTCCTACATTCCGCGCTGACTTCAAGAAGAAGGACGAAATGGGAAAAAAAGAATTCAATAAGATCATTCTCTCTGCGCTCCTAGCGGTTGCTCTCCTCGCGGGATGTTCGCGAGATCCGAATGATCGCAAGCAGAAATATCTCGAGAGCGGAAATCGATATTTTCAAAAGCAGGATTATCGCGCGGCATCAATCCAGTTCCGGAATGCAATACAAATCGATCCCAAATATTCTGACGCCCACTTTCAGCTCGCTCTGGCCGACTTACAGCTGAGCGATTGGAGGGGTGCGTATACGGAATTGACCCGAACAATCGATCTCGCACCCGACAATTTCAAGGCCCAAATCGCTATGGGCAATCTGCTGCTGGCCGGTCGCCAGTTCGATCAAGCTCAGCAGCACGCTGACCGAGTGCTTCAAAAGGATCCCAAGAATGTGGATGCACATATTCTGCGGGCTAACGCCATGGCCCAGCTTCAACAGACTGACGCATCTCTAAAGGAAATGCAGACGGCGATCGATCTCGACCCGGAGCGGGCGCCCTCCTACCTCAACATGGCTGCCCTGGAAATCTCGGCTAAGGATGCCGCTGCTGCTGAGGAGAGCTTTAAGAAAGCAGTCGAGGTTGACCCGAAATCGCTTTTCGCACGGTTTGGACTCGCAACTTTTTATGCTCGGCAACAGCGGTGGGCAGACGCTGAGACTCAATTTCGGCAGGCTGTTGAACTGGAGCCTAAGAATGTTGCCCCGCGGATTGCTCTTTGTAGGCTGTTATTGGCCGCAAACCAGATCTCTCAAGCGGAGGAGGCCGCAAGAGCAGCGAAGGACGCCCTGAAGGATTCGCCTCAAGCGTACCGCTTGCTTGGCGACGTCTATTTCCAGGTGGGTGACTTGCCCAAAGCGCTCGATGAATATGCAACCTTATCCAAGGCACATCCAAAGGATATTCAGGTTAAGAAGAATCAAGTTCAGCTGCTTATCCTGCAAGGACGCTTGGACGAAGCCGACCAGGCAAACGCGGAGATTTTGAAAGCGAATCCCTCGGACCAGCAGAGTTTGATCGCCCACGATCAGATTCTGGTGCAGCAAGGTCATGCCGCAATGGCCCTTGACCAATTACAGGCAGCGATCAAGAACGATCCCAACAATGTCATGGCCCATTATTACTTGGGGTTAGCCTTCAATGCGACCGGCGACTCCGGGCAGGCGGAGGCACAATGGCGCGAAGCTGTGCGCCTGAATCCCCGCTTCCTCCAAGCGCAGACCGCGCTTGCTGCCGTTGCCTTGAAAAAAGGGGACCCGGTAGAGGTGGCAAATGCAGCAGAAGCGATCATTTCTGCACGGCCGAATTCGGCTGACGGATACGTCCTGCGGGCGATTGCCAAAGACTCTAGACATGACGACGCGGGTGCGGAGGGCGATCTGAACAAGGCTATGGAAGTCGCGCCTCACGATCCATCCGGATTCAACGGCATGGCGCAGTTGCGCATGTCGCAGAAGCGTTATGCGGACGCGGAGAAATTCTATCAACAAGCCCTGACGCTTAATCCTAATTACACCCAAGCGCTCCAGGGTCTGGCTATTCTGCTCCTTGCGGAGAAACAACCGGACAAAGCTCTGGCTAAAGTTACTGAAACGATCGCTAAGGCGCCGGAAAACAGCGGGTACTACGTTCTTCAATCTAATTTGCTTCTGAATAGGAAGCCGCCGGAGTTTGACAAGGCTGAGCAAGCTCTGCTGAAGGCCTCCGACTTAAACAAATCAGACGCGACCCCTCTGCTGCTTTTGTCGCAGGTTTACGCCTCGCGAGGAGCCTCCGATAAAGCAGCGGCCAGTACACAAGAGGCCATCGAGCATAATCCCAAGGACCCCCGGGCCTATTTTCTATCGGGAGCACTACAGCAGCGCCAGGGCAATTGGCAAAAAGCGCAAGAGCTGTATCAAAAGACTCTCCAGGTGCAGCCAGACTTCCCATTAGCTTCGAACAACTTGGCTTATTTAATGCTGGAGCACGGGGGAAACTCAGACGTGGCACTCACTCTGGCGCAAACGGCTCGCCAGAAGCTGCCCGATAATCCTAGTGTCGCCGATACCCTAGCTTGGGCTTACTACAAGAAGGGAACTTATAATTTGGCCATTGACCTTTTAGAGGAAGCGATCAAGAAAGCGCCGGACGACCCGTCATTGCATTACCACTTGGGCCTGGCCTATCAAAAGATCAATGAGAAGACCAAGGCCAAGACTCACCTGGAGCGTACCTTACAATTGAACCCATCATTCGACCATGCGGCTGATGTGAAGACTGCACTCGCCGAGTTCCCCCCGGCCTAGAACTCAAATCGTTCCCAAGGACTCGCTTGGTCAGCGGGCAAGCACGGCAGGCCGGGACAAGGAGGCCTGCAAAACTGCAGCGTCGCTATTTGATTCGCTTGCGGTCCGGAACCAAACATCAAGAGGGTGCCGGGTTCCGAACAAGGTAGGACGCGAGATACACGTCGACTGGGCCTTCGGGCGAGAACCAAGCGGTCCTACGGTTATGCTGGCGCCGCCAAATTTACGATGCCATTGTCGTCGTAGTCGATAGAGTCTACCTTCCCGCAACCACCAGCAAAATGTCGAGCCGCCCGGACCAGCATCATTAAAAGAATCGCTTAGAGTGCCGCAAACGCCGCCATCATCGAAGCCAAGAGTCGACCGTTCCGATAAACGTCAGACTGGTGATTGCATGGCGGCTGTTGTTGTTGATGGCGACGATGTTGTCATACGAAAGGGCGCCATTAGGCTGAGTGAATATGGATCCATTGTGGATTAAGACTCAAAATTCAGCGAATGGGAGGAAGAACTGGCCTGAGCGACCTAGAGATCAAGGACTTTCCTAAGCTTGGCGACCATCTCGGCAGGTAACTTCTCAACGCCCTCCAGTCCGAAGCAAACTCCACGTCGGCTTTCCTTCCTTCAGAGACAAAAGGAATCTCCTCTCTCGCAGAGTAAGGCCTTTTCTTATTTTGGAAACGAGCGTTTCTCGTACATCTTCAAGTTCTTCATAGCGCATGGGAACTAGAGCCATCCCCAGAAACTCTGTCTCGAAGAGCTGCCTAAAGTTCTTGTAAATAGGGTCAATTAATCCGCAGCCTGGTCACTGCTGGCCAAATACACAACGAAGGCTTTGCGAATCGGCTCTGTAATCCCCTGTGTCTTCTAGGAGGACCTTCACATCGAAAAAATCTCTCGCATGCAGACGATCTAACGCCGCGCACAGCTTGCCCTGGTACAGATCAAGTTGGCCGGTTTTGAAGTGATCCCCCAGGGTTCAAGCTCGCCGCCGTTCGGCGGCTAGAGATGGGAGCGTCAGTCGCAGAGGTATTTGAGGTCAACGAAGGCTACGGTAAGACCCAATCCATAACCTTCGCACGTTAAGAGAAAAACAAGCGCCGATCAAGGACTTGCCCATCGAAAGCCCTAAGCCCGGACAAGCTTGCGGCGCATCAAGCCAGCCAGAGAGATCAATCCGGATCCAAACAGAACCAGCGTTTGAGGTTCTGGAACTGCTGTTATGCTGCCGTCAAGGCTCACCCCTTGGGAGTTGGCGCCAATGGTATCTTTGAGCGTCAGAGAATAAGTACCCGGGCCGGCTGGACCACCACCCGATTTTGACCCTGCCCCAAAGGGAGCGCTAAGTAGACCTACCGTGCCGATCGGCGTTCCAGTTCCGAAAATCGTATTACTCGTGTCGTCCCAAGCTATCTGTGAAGCAGACCCACTAGCAATGGTTGAGCTAAAAGTGTTCGTGAAGGCCGCAACCGGATCAGTAAAACCGATGTCGCTGTAGCTGATGGATAGAGCATCCGTGGTGCAGCCTCCTCCCGATAGGCACCTCGCCGTAAGCGAACCGATGTCAATCCCGAACGGACTCACGCTCGGCGAATTGCTAGTCCCGCCTGCGAATGAGATGTCCCACCCGTCGAAGTTGGTGTTGCTATAAAGAATAGTGCCGCCTGCGGGATTCAAATCGCCCACCCCATTGTCTACAATCGTGACGGTGGCTGCTCCGCCGCTCGTGAGTTTCAACTCATCGGTGGTCGCATGCGCAAGATGCGCCAAACCAACGAGAAATGCAGTTAGGACCAATTGTAGAACTACTCTCTTCATACCTTCTCCCTTGTGTGAGCGAACATCCACTCTAGAAGCTCAGTTGCCCGCCTCGGCCACATCCCGTGTAGTGCAGTTAGGAGTCCAAGCGAAGTATTGGTAAGCCACATGTTTTCAAGGAGCGGGCAAAAGCAGTCCATAGCGAAGGGAACTTTGCTGGATATGAAGAGAAAATGGCTGCCGGCCCTCCGGCTTTCAAAGGACCGGGACGTACAGAGCTTGAACTACGCTTGAACGACGCTAATCGTCACAGTTTACCCAAAAACAGCGTCACTTGCTTGCCGTTCCAAAGCGGCATCCCGCGGCACTCGCAGCCGATGTTGCGGGGGGAGTCCGTTCAGCGCGTGGCTGGCCCTAGTCATGTGTATGCACTCCCGGCTCTTTTTTGAGCGGCCGGCCTTCGATCTTGCATCTGCTCATGGAGGTTCATGGGCTATCGAACCGAAGGCAGGAATGGTGGTGAGGCTTTGAGTGGACTATGAAAGAACGGCCCGGATGATTTTTGTAGAAGCGTCAAGCTTTGAGGCGATTCTGACGTCGAACCGGAGAATCGAAGCGGCTATAAACCAACCAAAACCAACCGTGGCGGAGAAATTCGAAAGCGCCGCCAGAGACAAGTTTCGGCAAAGGAGCATCCCTCTCGTCGAGAGGACTCCTGCTCCCGAATGTACATACCTTAATCGTGCTTGGGTCCAATCCGAGGCGATGCAATTTGTTCAACGTCTCGCTGCGTTCGCGCAAAACCGGGACCGTTTTTCTGAAACCGGGCGAAGCCCATATACCCTGAGGTTCCGGTATACTGATTCCCCTCAGAAGGAGGATTCGATGAAGACCACGATTTCGAGACTTCTGGAGGCGTACGAGAACAGGAAAATGTCACGGCGGGAGTTGGTTCAAGGATTGGCCTTGTTGGCGGCCAGCTCTGCTACGGCGTCGGCGGCGGGATTCCAAGGAAACAGTATCAATCACGTCTCTCTTTTCGTCAGCAATCTGCAACGATCGACCGATTTCTATCAACGCGTATTCGGTTGCTCTGTGAACAAACGGGAAGGGAACAACCAGCTAACGTTTGGGAAAGGCTTTTTGGTCCTGCGACCAGGTAATCCGCCAGGCAAAGTAGACCATTTTGCAATCGGAGTCGACAACTTCAACAAGGACTCCGTGACTGCGGATCTCAAGGCGCGGGGAGCCACTCCGATTGACCAGCAGGGTGGTGGCTTTGGTTTCCATGTCCTTGATCCGGACGGGTTCCCAGTGCAGATTAGCGCAAACAATCCGGCTTGATCACCTATCGCTTTCCGCTTTCAACTTTGTGACTCATGTGACCGTGCTCTTTGGCATTGTTGTCGAGGCTCGCTTCTGAGTTGCCCGTTATACGTGCAGCGACGGCGCTACGCATATAGCCAAAATGATATATCACATTCGTTCGCGTGAACGTTGCGTACAGCAATCAATTGATAGATTAGGCGCCCCATATCTGCAGCACAGTTGACGCGCGGTGCGCAGGGCACATAGATTCAGAACTGTGGACGATGAATCATGCCAACATACCTGACACTCAAATGCACGCTCCGAGGAGGGACTAACTCGGGCGTGTAACTCACGCGCACTTATCTCAATGGATTCCCGGCCACTGTTCTGTGCGTTCGCCATCATATGGAATAGTTCACGCCTGAAATCCTCAGCGGTAGGCATCTTGTGTCCCTTCCATGCGGCGGATTTGGAACCAAAGATAAAGACCGCAAACGGGAGATAGACGAGCAAATCACAGCGATCATCTAAGCCACGATGATCCCGTTTCGAATCGCATACCGGACCAACTGCGCCATTGTATGGCAGTTCGTCCTTAGGTGGATGTTGTTCCTGTGCACTTCTACGGTCTTCGCGCTGATGCCGAGCGTTGCCGCGACTTCCTTACCTGTGCGTCCTTGGACCAATAGTCTGACAATCTCCTTCTGACGGGCCGTCAGCGACGGCAGCGGTTTTTGGTCACCGGTTCTCGACCCTCGGTGCGAGACGGTTGTCACACCCAATGGATAAAATCTTTTCTGCTGCAACAGCGTTTCAATCGCGCAGATTAGATCACGGCTGGCATCAGCCTTACGCAGACAGCCGTGAGCGCCTGCTTGCTGCATCTCTTCGATCAGCGTATCGCTATCATAAATCGTAAGCATAAGTACCTTCGTGTCTGGCAGGTTCTTGACGATCTCTCGCACGGCGTCTAATCCATTTGTGCCTGGCGAACTGTAATCCAAGATTGCTATGTCGGGCCTGAACTCCTTGGCCTTTTCTATTGCCTGCTGGCCGTCGCTCGCCTCCGCTACCACTGCCCAGTCGGGTTTGCTTTCGAGAACGGCCCGAACGCCTATCCGAAGAATTTCGTGACTACCTGCTACGAGCAGGCGGACGCTTGACATTTTATTTTCCTGAAGGGCGCCGCTGGAAGACGCTTACCGGGACGAATTACGCCCCTATTCGCACCGACCATGCCAGACTTCGCGAAGGTACAGCGAAGCTATTCTCAAATTACCGCTTCGTCTGTGCAATAGGCGACACACCTTAGATTGCCATGTGTAGGTCCTGGACTGCGTGCCAGCGCCATTATAATAGTTCCGAGATGCCTCACAATCTTTAGTCTGCGAGACCGCAAAAAGGCAAGTGAAGTTCTATTCTATAGTCCCTGCGGAGAGCTTCCCCTGCGAAAATTTGGGAACGTCGTATGCCGGCTTTGCCGCTCGAAGGCGTGCGAGTACGTAGAACCGAACCTATTCGTAGAAACTGGGCGACTTCTTAAGCTTGGCATTGCCGATGAAGTCGTGTTGTATCCAAAGCTGCGCGCTTTTCTGCTTCAAAAATGCCTCGATCATCACTCTGCTCGCGCGTGTCTGCTCTGCATTGAAGTCGAAGGTGGGCACACGATCCAGCTTGCGCTCTTCCGGATAGTGATAGAGATCGCCCGAGAGCACAACCCCTCCGGTTTTGGCCAGCTTCAAATACAGAACCTGGTGGCCCGGTGTGTGACCCGGAGCCGAATTGATGACGACGGCACCATCACCAAATACATCGTGTTCCTCGGTCTTGAGGATGAGCGTCTTGCTGTTGCGAAGGGCTGAATAGGTCGAGGGCTGAGTCGTGCCGGGAGGTTTCTCACCGAACATAGCCTCGCGTTCGACTTGCCGCACAAGCCACGTGGCGCCTCCAAATTCGTTCGCATTGGCCGTATGGTCATAATGGTAGTGCGAGAGCACGAGGTAGGTAATGTCGGAGGGGGAATAGCCCAACTCACCGAGTTGCCCCTTCAGGGACTTAACAACGGTTATGTCTCGCTGCTGCGAGTCCGGGAGGACGATATGCTGAGTCGTCGGGGTGCCCGTGGGGGTCCAGGCATTGTCAGGAACGGCGCCGGTGTCCCAGACCAAGGTTCCCTTAGGATGTGCGACTAGAAAGCACGCCACGGACATCTCCATCGTTGCGAGTTCTTCCTTCCTGAATCTGTACCGTGCTGCATCCGAGTTATGAAGAGTGCCACAATCAAATACGTGGATGCTTTGTGGAGCCGAAGGGCTGGTTCCCCCTCCGCTCCAGGCTTGAACAGCCAATACGAGGGCCGCAGTTGCTGCAGTCAGAAAAAATCGAACTCTGTGGTATTTCATGCTCGCAGATCCTTGCTTCTTGCGCGTCTTGACACTAAGTTCCCGAGTTAGCCGGGATTGTATACTGGTTTGTGTTCTGTTTGCGGTTCCCGGCAGAAAAATCTCGGCTGTACCATTCGTTCCGGCAGCGGAACTTGTTGGTATGGACCCGAATTCGGCCGCTATGATATGTTGCGGCGCGTGAAACTCCTCGCCTTCGTCTTCCCATTGGTCATGTCGGCGAGTCCTTTGTTGGCGGCTTCCTCCGGAGAGGCCGTTTATCTGAAGCGCTGCGCCGTGTGTCACGAGCAAGCGAACGACCGCATTCCCCCTCGCACCGTACTGCAGAAGATGTCCTCGGCACGAATCGTTCGGGCGCTCGACGCTGGGGCGATGATGGCCGTGGGGTTCACTCTGAGCAGGGAAGACCGGATAGCGGTAGCTTCCTATTTAGGCACAAGCACCATCGAGAGCGGGCCACCGGCCTCGGCGTTCTGCTCCGACCGCACGGTGAAATTGGCCGCCACGCCAAAGACCTCATGGAACGGATGGAGCCCCGGTTCGAACAATGCACGGTTTCAGCCGGGCAATTCGGCCCGGTTGAGCATCGATCAGGTGCGCGGGCTCAAGCTGAAATGGGCTTTTGGCTTCGATGGTGACGTAATCGCCTTTGCGCCGCCCACGGTGATCGATGGCCAGCTGTTCGTTGGAAGTGCCGCCGGACTGGTGCACGCAATGCGTGCCAAGACCGGCTGCCTGCAATGGGTGTTTCAGGCGAACGGACCGGTGCGGTCCTCCATCCTGGTGGTGCCGCTCGGCAGCGAATACGCGCTACTTTTCGGGGATATGACGGGCTGGTTCTACGCGGTTAAGGCGGAAACGGGCAAGTTGCTTTGGAAAGTACAGGTGGACACCCACGATTCCACACGGCTCACCGGCGGACCTGGCGCCCACCAGGGAACGGTTTATGTGCCGGTGTCCTCGTGGGAGGAAACCCGCTCCGGCGATCCGGAGTATGCCTGCTGCACCTTCCGCGGCAGCGTGGTGGCGCTGCGCATTCGCGACGGTAAGCAGCTATGGAAGACCTGGATGACCGAAGTTCCCACCGAGAGAGGCAAGAATTCACGTGGGACTAAAAGCTTTGGACCCTCCGGAGTAGGAGTCTGGTCCACGCCTACTGTGGACGCAGAGCGCAATCTTCTCTATGTGGGCACCGGAGACAATTATTCGCCGCCCGTGACGGACACGAGCGACGCCGTGACCGCGCTCGATCTGGCGACTGGACGCGTCGCGTGGTCCCGCCAGATGACTGCAAATGACGCCTACAACAGCGGTTGTGCTGGTCAGGAGACCTGCGGCCCGGATTTCGATTTCGGTTCTTCGCCGATTCTGGTTCATGCGCCGGATGCCCGCGAACTATTGCTCGCCGGACAGAAATCGGGGATCGTGTGGGCGCTTGATCCCGCGAAACAGGGTGAGGTTGTGTGGCAGACGCGCGTGGGTCTGGGCGGCACCAATGGCGGCGTGCAATGGGGAATGGCCACCGATGGGCAGCATGTCTTCGCGACAGTATCCGATGTTAAGCGCTCGCGGCAGACGAGCCAGACTGACACGCGGCGATATATCATCGATCCGGGGGCAGGTGGCGGGCTCACGGCCCTGCGCGTTGCCGACGGCAGCCAGGAGTGGCATGTTGCGGCAAAGCCTTGTCCTGAAGGCGCGCCCTCGGGCTGCAGTCCCTCCCAGCCGGGCGCGGTAACGGAGATTCCGGGTGTGGTATTTGCGACCTCAACCGATGGGCACATTCGGGCGCACTCAGCTGAAACCGGCGAGCTGCTTTGGGAATTCAACACGATGCGCGATTTCCACACCGTGAACGGCGTGAAGGGCTCCGGCGGCTCAATCGACGGTCCCGGGCCTGTGGTTGTCAATGGCATGGTGTTCATCAGTTCCGGCTATCCGCGCAACGGAGGCGTTCCGGGGAACGTGTTGCTGGCGTTCGCGCCGGAGTAGTGGCAAGGAACGAACCAGTAGCTATTACAGATTTATTACAGATTACTGATACTGTCGGACCCACCACAGGCGAGCGATTTCCTATAAGCGACCCCGTATCCCGGCCTGCCGTTTCTGTAGTCGCGCTCGCGCATGAATTGCGTCTTAACTGCCAAACTTTGGGAGTAGGTTTCGCTAGCTTTCTTTGAGGCTTTGGAATTGGCGTCTGCATTCCGGCTTACAGGCTTGTTAACGTCCCTTCACAGGTTCTCGAACGCTGAGCCGAGGGCTAGACGCGCGATCCGTGCCGGATACGGTCATCGACGGTCCATAGGGACACAGCGATACGAGCCGTCTGGGATCCATCGTCTCCGTCTCTATCCTTATCTATTGGGCACGGCGTCGGTAGCAGCCCCCCAAGGTTTACCTTGTCCGGATAATCCCGCTTTTGATTCGCCGGTTCGTACTCAGGGGAATCCGATTTCAGGACTTCGGGGCCGAAGATGTCCATAGCCTTGTCTCTGTTGATTACGAATCCGCGATCTTTGTATCCGTACACGAACCGTTGCGCGAGAGCAATGTCGAAACCTGAGTATGCCTAGTATCTTTGCAAGATGACGCTCGATGCCTGGTAGGAAGGGCTGATATGGCGAGCCACCGATGGCATATTGCGGAACACTTTGCGACTTTTAAAAAGGCGGAGCATTTCTCTCTTCACCTCGCCAGCGAGATGAAATTGCCGTTGGGCACGGCTGTAAGCGACACCGCGCGTCGGCGGCATTGCAACTGCTCCGGCGCGACGTTTCGAACCACTGAAGAAGTCTTTCAGGCCGATTGCAGCACTGGCAGTATCGCTCAGACACACGTCGAACGCAGACTCGTAGCCATGCTGCAATTGGTGGCCTGCCGTGCGTTGTAGGCTCTGCGGGCGTCCTTCCGAGGTTCTCAGGACGACCCGGCACGGTGATCTTGTGCGGCGGCGCCGACAATGCTTGAACTGCGGTGCGCGGTGGACCACCCTCGAGAAAGCCTCACCCTCACCTCGCGAAAAACCCCCGACCGCTACCGGTAGCGCCAAAAATCCGCTGGAAACCAAATAGGAGTTGACGGACGAAAGGGCTGCCTGAGATAGGGGCCCTGCGGGGTTCACTGCAATCTTAGTGTGCGCTCCACCTACGGGCATTCAGCAGTCGGAGTAAGGATCATGATTGCTCGCGACACCCTCAGGAACGGACACGGTGGGTGTTTCTCTTCAAAGTCAGGAACGGTCCAGCGGAGTGGCATCACATACGGAACTGGGGGGCGGCTAGATCCTTCCCGGCTATGAATGCCTAGGATTTGTCGAACGCGATTCCAGCATCGAGAAGGCATGAAGGCGGACAGCAGGGCTGCGGTGGCCTGATTCTTTCGCGCCAAAACAGGGACGCTTTACTTTAAAGGACTACGCGGCGTGGAGAGTGTTGAAGCAACGGAACGGAATGTTTCATATTTGCCCTCCATGGCTCGAGTCGAAAAACTCGTTCGGGGAACCAACCTCGAAGTGCGAGTCGAACTAGCGGCATTCGCTCCATTGTCTTTACCAAGAATCCGGAGCCAAGGATATTACGGGTTCAGAACGCCCCAGGAGATCCTGTTTCGGACAAACGTAGGCGCACATTTCCGAACACTGCTATCGGAGAGCATCCATGAAGCAATCGTCGTTATTCGTAGCAGGTCTCGCTTCGATGTGGCTAGCCGGGGTGGGTGCCTCGGCTCAGACCGCGAGTCCCACAGTGATGTCATGGCGGTTTCGAAGCCGCTGCGCGACGGCATCGACGACTCGCAGGAGAATGACCACAAGGAGGTTCACAATCACCAGCCCTTGCCCAGCCACGGAACCGGCGGGGAACAGGACGACGCCGTACAGACCTCGGTGGGCCCCCTGACCAACACCTGGGACGGGCCCCGCTTTCCTGGTGTGGGAGCAACCTTGTACGCGCCCCCGGACACCAACATGGCGGTGGGACCGAACCACATCCACCAAACGGTCAACTCACGGTATGCCATTTACACCAAGAGTGGAACGCTGGTCGCGGGACCCAACTCCCTTAGCTCCTTGTGGGCCCCTCTGGGCAGCGCCAATGGCTGCGCCACCAACAACGCTGGCGATGTAGTGGCCCAGTATGACAAACTCGCCGACCGCTTTCTCGTTACTTAGTTGGGCGGGGTGTCTGCTCCCTACTCCGAGTGCATTGCCGTCTCCCAGACATCCGATCCCACGGGGGCGTACTGACTCTCTTCTTTTTCCTACGGGAACACGCTGAACGACTACCCCAAGTTCGGGGTCTGGCCCACCGCCACCAACAGCGCCTATTTGGCCACGGCCAACCTGTTCTTGCAGCGTGGCGATGGATGCATCTGGCGACATCGGAATCGGCTACAGCGCGTCGAGCAGCAGCATACACCCGGCGATACGCTATGCTGGGCGCGTGCCCGGCGATCCCTTGGGCTCGCTGGAAGCTGAAGTCAGTATGATTGACGGCACCGGCTCGCAGACAGGAGGTTTATCCCGCTGGGGCGATTACAGCGCCAACAAACCAGGTTTTGGGGTGGCCACGGCGGTCGGGGGAGGAAATTTCACGCCCGGCGGCGGGTCCCTATTAGCTGTATATGATTAATTTCTAGACCGTGAGGACACAACGATGCCAGTTCTCATCTTCCGCGTGGGCATCACAGAACCACCTCCCACATATCGGACAGTGCACCGTCGCCTGACATGTACACCGCTCACCATAGCGGGACGCGCATAAGCGCTCCGGGTTCTTACTCTCCGCCTCTTTTTCTTCCTTCGCCTCGGAGGGCTTCACACGCTGCAGGGCGGTCCCGTACGCCTCGAAGTCTTCAGGTGACGTATTGCCAATAGCTTCATTCACCAAAGGTTTTGCGGAATCGCCGGACGTAAGGCCGCGGACCGGATCTCTGACCACGACTAAATCCTCCTTCGCCAATCCGACTTGCGCATCCGCGGGACCCCCCGATGGAATGGACGTCTTCGGCTGTTCTGTCGGATGGTTGCTATCAACCGATTGAGGCGTCGTTGCTAGGATACCCTCGCAATTTTTGCCTGACCATCCCATCTGGGTAACGTGACTTTCACACAGGTAAATCGGAGCGACCCCACCCCTCTCCCAGGAAATCATCACCGCGGTTCCATAATCGCACGCGAGCTGGTAGTACGACGACAGACGCACGGCGGCCTTCCCCTGTAGGAGGCGCCATTCCGCTCGGTTTGCGCAAGCGTGCTTCGCCACATGGCAATTGTAGCGAACTCCACGATCCCGAATTTCCTGGTCGTGACTTTCTGTACCGGAACATAAAACCCCCGAGTTGTTCTTGCTTCCCAGCCCACGTGATCGAGCGAGATCTGTTCTGGGCTATCGCGCCATGGACTCGGTCCTGGGCACTGTTAGCTCCTCTACCAGCGGTTTTCATCGGGTGTTCGCAAAAAGACGAGGGCGCGGCGCCCGAATCCAGCGACAGTTTGACAGGGCGCAAGGAGTATTCCTCTCTTCTACAGCCCAAGCTTTCCGCATGATGGTCCGACGTGCTACCGAGACCCATCTGGTCGACTTGCTCGACCGGATTTTGGACAAGGGCATTGTCGTTGAGGTCTGGGCTCGGGTTGCCCTAGCTGGTGTCGACCTCGGAATCAGGGTGGAAGCCCGCATGGTGGTAGCTTCCATCGAAACCTACTTCAAATATGCGGGACCAAGTCACCCTCTCTGAAGGTAGCCTGCCCCTGTTTGAAAAGAGATAGCCTCCGTCTTCTGCGATGCGAGGTCGCGTTAGCCATCGGCAACCTCAAAGTTTTCTCCAACGTCAATTGCGGGGATTTGAGGCTGGGGATCGGGTCGCGGGGCACGTTCTAATTAGAGAGGACTGGTGTGCTGGGGGGCATTTTAGAACTCTCCTGATGGGTCCGTTTGTGGCCGAAGTACCTCACCTTATCCTCCACCCTTTGAGTTGTCCCTGTACGGCGCCCGCGCTACCAAACGGAGCCGTAGAGCCCCTGCCTTCAGGTATGGGGATATAAGGCTCATAGTTATCTGTTGACAAAGAGAAAGCGAAGATGTACACCTTTCCCCGTGATGCTGGGATACAAGTCCAATAACCATGTCGTGTACAGCAACAAATATCACGTCGTTTGGTGTCCCAAATATCGCC
>QHYS01000123.1 GCA_003223325.1 Acidobacteriota bacterium | reverse complement strand
GTTGTGTCCCACAAGGAGGAGCCATGGCAAACGAGGCAAGAAGAAGCCCGGTTGCGTTGCCAACATTGGCAGCGTTTGTCATTGCATTGGTTGGCTTCATTGCCTTGGGCAATTGTCCGGTTCTTGCTCAAGGTTTCGCGGCGGCCATTACGGGCTCGGTTAAGGACACTTCAGGAGCCGCCGTGCCGGGTGCGACGATTACCGCCAAACACCTGGAGACCGGGCTGACGCGCGCAGTGGACGTGGATGCCAGCGGTAATTACAGTATCCCCTCGCTCCCAGTAGGTGCGTACGAGATGACGGCCCAGAAGATGGGATTTCAGCGGGAGGTGCGGCGCGGAATCAATTTGGTGGTGGCTCAGGAAGCGGTCGTAGATTTTACCTTACAAGTGGGAAGTGTCGTGCAGCAGGTCACGGTGACGGAGGCTGCTCCTATTGTCAATGCGACGACGACCTCCACGTCCGGATTGATCAGCGAGCAAGAGATCAAAGAGCTGCCGCTGAACGGCCGCAGCTTCGATCAGCTCCTGACGCTCAACGTAAGCACGGCTAATATCAGCTCCAACCGAAATCCCAATCAGCCTGGTAACCTCTTCTCCGTGGCAGGCCGGCGGCCCGAAGAGAACCGCTTCTTGATGAATGGGGTGGACTACGTCAGCGCCAGCGGCGGCATCAACACCGCCTCGCCCAACGGGTCCAATGGACAGGTACTGGGAGTGGATGCGGTCAGAGAATTTAACGTGGTCGAGCACACCTACGGGGCGGAGTATGGGAAGCGCGCCGGAGCACAGATTAGTATCGTCACCTCTTCGGGGACAAATCAGTTGCACGGAGATGTTTTTGAGTATCTGCGCAATAGCGTGCTCGATGCCCGGAACTTCTTCGATTATCCGCCCGGGCTCCGCATTCCGCCCTTCAAGCGCAACCAATTCGGGGGCGCTCTGGGAGGACCTCTCAAGAAGGATAAGCTTTTCTTGTTTGGAAATTATGAAGGATTCCGGCAGCGGTTAGGAATCAGCAGCGTGTCCATCGTGCCGGACGCGATTGCTCGTCTGGGATTGCTGCCGCCTGCCAACAATCCGTTGGGGACGCCGGTTCCGGTGGCGGGGCTGAAGCCGGGCATGCTGCCATATGCGAACTACTTCTGGCCTGCGCCGAACGGACCGGAGTTGGGCGGCGGTCTGGCCAAAGCTTTCGCCAATCCTCTCCAAAAGGTTCGCGAAGATTTTGGTCTGCTGCGCTCGGACTACAACATCTCCGCGAAAGATTCCTTCTCGGCAAATTACCTGATTCAAGATGGGGAAAATGACGCGCCTTCCCCTGACCCGAATTTTTTCAGGCCGCTCCCCCTCCGCAGCCAGTTGTTCAGCTCCCAGGAAACGCACGTCTTCTCCACCGCCGTTTTGAATGTCGCAACCTTTGGATTTAGCCGCGGACGCATCCATTTGGGAGCATTCCCCGCCGTATCGATCCCTCAAAACTTAGCGTTCGTTTCTGGAAACCCTCCTGGCACCATCGTGATCGGGGGTTCCAGCACCGGCGCCGGCCTGGGAACCATAACGACAGCCGACGGCGCTGGGGGCCCTCCTGGCACCTTCGCACGAAATTTCTTTACCTGGGCTGACGATCTCCACTACGTCAAAGGCAATCATTCCCTCAGCGTCGGCGTGTGGATTCAGCGCGTGCAGAGCAACCGGTTTTCATCGTCCTTATCTAGAGCGGTTGTCGCCTATCCGACCCTGCTAGCCTTCCTGACGGATTCTCCAACCAGCTTCCAGGCCGTCCCGCTCCTGACCACACTTGGCTTCCGCTCCACGGAAGCAGCCTGGTACGTTCAGGATGAGATGAAGCTCAAGCCAAATCTCACCGTACGCCTAGGTCTGAGGTACGAGGCGACCACTGGATACAATGAAGCGACAGGTCGTTGCTCCAGTTATATATTGGACCAGAACGGCATCGTCCAAACCGCTCCGCTCATTGGTCGTTCATGTCTGACCGAGAATAACGCTAAAGCGTTAGTGCAACCGCGCATTGGCTTGGCCTGGGACCCGACCGGCACGGGGAGCTGGGCCGTGCGTGCCGGCTTCGGAATTTACAACACTCTCCAGGACAACCTGGACCAAGCTTTCGGCGGCAACCCGCCCTTCAACGCTCGATTTTCGAACACCACTCCGCTGTTGAGACAAATTCCGCTGCTCGACGGCACCCCGGCGCCGCCCAATTGCAGCCCGACACAAGGGACGCCTTGCGCGATCTTTACTCCCGGGCAGGCGGATCCGACCCTGCACACGCCAACCATCCCTCGCGCTTCAGCTGGGCTATGTCGGTTCGGAGTCTTATCACTTGGAGGTCGGGTTGGATGCGAATACGATCCGGCCGGTGGTATGCCAGAGCACTCAGGGATGCCCCAGCGGTGGTCTTCTGCCGGCAAGTCAACAGCAGATTGTGCCCCAGGGAACTACGTACGTGCCTCCCGGAAAGCGCCCCAACCCGTTTCTGAGTCGTACCTTTGCAAGGGATTTCCCGGGCACCAGCAGCTACCATGCGCTGAATGTCGCATTGATCAAGCGCTTGAGTCGCGGACTTAGCTTTAAAACGAATTACACGTTCAGTAAGATTCTGGACATCAATTCCCAGCTCGACACCGATTTCAATTTGAGTGCACCGTCCGACGTCCTGGACTCCTATGATTTAGCCTTGAGCAGAGGGCCAGCAGCCTTCAGCGTCCAGCACCAGTTCAACGGCAACTTCAGCTACGAGTTGCCGTTCGGACGCGGCAAACGCTGGGGCGGGGCAGCCAGCGGGACCGTGGACAGGCTGATTGGCAGTTGGCAATGGAATGGCATCTTGACCGCGCAGACCGGTTTACCCTTCACGCCGACGGTGGGCTCCAACCGCTCTGGAAACGGCGATATTGCCATCCCTGATGTGCCAAACCGTAATCCTGCCTTCAGCGGTCCGGTTATTTTGGGGACTCCGGACCGGTGGTTCGATCCCAACGCTTTCGTGCTCCCGACTGCCGGGACCTTCGGCAATGCGGGGCGCAACCAGTTTCTCGGACCTAACCTGATCTCATTGGACATGTCGATGTTCAAGAAGATCAGCATTAACGAGAGATGGAATTTGCAATTCCGGGCAGAGGCATTCAATATCCTCAATCGCGCCAACTTTGGGCAGCCAGCCATTGGAGTTTTCGCAGGCACCAGCGTTAGTCCGTCCGCTGGGGTCATTACCAGCACGGCTACGACCTCGCGCCAACTGCAGCTCGCGCTGAAGCTCCTGTTCTGAGGCCTAAGGCGTGTCATAGAACTGGGCTTGGGAGCCCCGATTGCTGCCAACTGCGCGTCGGAGAGCAATGCCTGCCCGATTCGCTCGACGCTCCAGCCACCCTTAGCGATTTGGTCGAACCGTTACAACCCACTGGCGAAAGTAGCGGCCTCGCTGTCGATGAAAGGGATTTAGAAATATTCGAGGCTAAGCCTCTTGGCCCCCTGCTCTGTAACGCTTCGGTTTATTCTTCTTCCGTGGCGCGCAGCAGCAAGCTCCTGAGCAAGTCCAATGTGTCTGCGGTTATCCTTGAAAATTCTCCATAACTTCATTGGCATCGGTTGGCTCTTTCACACGGGATGGGACGTGCTGCACCATCTATACGGGAATCCTATCGTTCCATTTGTTCCAACCTCATCTCTAGGTTGCGCAATTTGCGATCCAGTGATCGCGATCTGGCGAAGCTCTTGGACTTCAATGGGGTGACATCGACTTTGACCACAAATGCATTCAAATTCGCCGCTCAGCGTGGTACGGAAAAGTGCAATCCACAAAGACCAAGAAAAGCGCGGCGCCGGTCACACTTCCCGA
>QHYS01000009.1:50088-57238 GCA_003223325.1 Acidobacteriota bacterium | reverse complement strand
TCGCGCGTGAACTGAGGGTGAGTCGCCAAAGTGTCAGCCGATGGTATCGCGATTGGCGGCGTGGCGGTCGAGCCGCCCTGCGCGGTGCGGGCCGAGCGGGTCGCAAGCCCAGGCTGAATCCCAAACAACTACGGCAGATCGAGAAGGAACTACGGCGGGGTGCTCGGGCGCAGGGGTTCGGCACGGATTTGTGGACGCTTCCCCGGGTGGGTAAAGTGATCGAGCATTTGACCGGAGTGCACTATCACCCTGGTCATGTGTGGAGGATTTTGGGAGCGATGGACTGGAGCTTGCAACGACCGGCCCGGCAAGCCCGCGAGCGCAATCCGGAGAAAGTCAAGCTTTGGCTGACCGAGAGATGGCCGGCAGTAAAAAAAACGCTCGTCGACGAAAAGCATGGATTTTCTTTGAAGACGAGAGTGGTGTCTCGCAGCGTCCCTCGGTCCGGAGAACCTGGGCCCCGAAAGGGGAAACGCCGGTCCTGATCCACGCCTTCAATTGGTCCAAGATGTCGATCTGTGCGGCCCTCGGGTATCGCTGGGATGGGCGTCGCAGCCGCCTGTTTTTTCAAACTCGTGAAGGCAACTACAACTCGGAAAGTCTGATGAGCTTCCTGACCGATCTTCACCGAGAATTGCGCGGTCGGAAGGTCATGCTGGTGTGGGACGGGTTGCCCGCCCACAAGAGTAGAAAAATGAAGGAGTACTTACGGCAGCAGCGTCATTGGCTCCGAGAGGAAAGGCTCCCCGGCTACGCACCGGATCTGAACCCCGTGGAAACGCTCTGGGGAAATATCAAAGGGCAAGAGTTGGCCAATCGCTGTGCGGAGAATCTGGCCGAAGCGGACCGAGCGACCCGGAGTGGCATGGCGCGAGTGCGGCGTTCCTCTCAATTGCCATTTTCCTTTCTGAAACATTCCGGCCTTTCTTTTTGACTGGATTGTCACTGTATTATACGAGATTCAGTAAGTTGCAGGACCGAAAGAAGTAAGGTTTTGGTGGACGTGGGGGGACTCGAACCCCGAGCCCCTGCTTGCAAAGAAGGCAGTAAAAATCAAATAAGTGCTGTATCTGGTGTCGCTTACATAAAATCCAGCGCTTACAGCCACCCCTTGAATTGGACCGAAGTTGAACCGATTGGCCGCGCAGATTGACCAACGGTGGACCGCGATGCAGTCGATCTTGCCTTGCAAAACGCAGTACCGAGGTAATGACGATCAGGTCTTCGAAAAAAAGAGGTTACAATCGCACACCCGTTTGGGCTTCCGTGTTTTTTTTAGTTTCGTGTCCCAATACAAGACGACTTTGCCCTTCTCCAGCAACTCCGCACCGGGGAGGGTTGTGTTTTGTCGCACTTTGCAAGTGCGATGTCCAATGCAGACTGCGGGGACACGAGGTTCAAGTCTGCCGGGCATCCCATTCACAGAGGTCGTGTTTTAGCGGTACACCTCCTTCCCGGGGAAACTGGGTTCGGGCTGATTAGATCATCTTGGGCCGGTTCTCGCCCGCAGGCCCGGCCATCGGCGGGCCAGCAATGCGCCCCACGAGGATCGAACTAACCAGACGGCTGGTCGGGTGGGAGCAAAGCTCCATCCAGGTAACGTACCCAGTCCTCGATGACGACTTTCTTAAACCAGAGCACGAATCGGGAGGGTGCATCCTGGGAGCGCGCGGTCGCGTAGTTCCAATAGGCTGGCACCAGGAAGCAGGCGAACGACCTCATCGCCAGCAGCGCGACGATGGCGGCAACGGAATGATGATAGTTGTGGGTTAAGGAGTAATCGCGCGTCAATACATGGAAGGTTCCATTCTCGATTCTCCAGCGCGATCGTCCCACCGCCCATCCTTGGCCGGCCGGAAGGATCGTGACGGGGACCGACGTCACCACCCGCAGTTGCTTACGTTCGTGCTTCCGGGAGGGCGCCGCATAGCGGCGTTCACAGTGAATGACGCGAAGCTTCCGCTTTAAGTCCTGGCTCCGAGCCTCGCTTTCCATCTCCCACACGGCGACGTCGATCCCCAGGACTACCCGCGGATCATCGGTCTTCCTCAACAAGTCGATCTCTTCGTCCATCTCGGTCTGTCCGGAGCTGATCACCGGGCCGTCCAGGCCCGCTCCGCAGACGGTCTTGAAAAATGCCCGGCAGCAATAGAGCCCATCGCCCAGGACCAGATCGAGACTCTTCCCCAAGCGGGCAGAAGTCTTTCCAGAAGCCGCAGCGTGGCCGTCAACTCTCCTTCCCCGGGAGCCAGCACCTCCCATCCGATGACGCACGGGATCGGCCCGCTCACCCAGGTCAGTGCCACCACCTGGTGGTAATACTCTGGGACGATGCGCTTTTCCCCCTTCTCATCCTGGATGGTTTTCTCCCGCGCCTGGCACTGCGGGCAGTGGATCGTTTCGCTCTTAAACAGTTCATTCAGATCCGAGACGGCGTAGCGCTTTCCATACAGGCCATCGTCGGTCACGATACCCGCTCGGCGGGCCAGGAAGAAGTCCTCCAGCATCATTTGCTGCCATTCCTGCGTCGACAAGCCATCGAGAAGGCCGCTCGGTCCGGGCTCCCTCCCTGCTCCGGCTGCAGACCCAGGCGCGCCCGCCAACGCCGGTCCCCCAGCAGATCGCCGATCTGTTCGGTCGAGGCGCACCAATCCCCACTGCCAGGTCGAGAGCACCGTCGACAGCGGGAGGGTGGGGTGGCTCCGCCCATCGGTCATCTGCGCCAGTCGGGCCTCCTTGGCAAACACCTTTTCCGCATAGCGGCGCATCTGACGCATGCTCCCGTAGGCCATGGGGGTACGCTCCTTGTGCCTAAGATCTATCTGACCACCTTATAGATGTCAGATAAGAACATCAAACCAATCTCCCGGCCTTCTCCACGCTTCCCCTCGCGGCCTATCCCCGCCTACCAGGCTCCGCGTCGATTTTCCGGCTGGCTACCCGCAGACGCAGCAGACGGCGGTTCACCGCCGAGACCTTCTCCAAGGCCGTCCACCAGCGTTTATAGTTGTTCAGGAATTGCCGGGCCACGGGCAGCATTTCCTCCGACAAAAGGATCTGCTCGGTCTTGCCCGCCTTCAGCGTGACCACCAGATAATGCGCCGGACCATGTCCCGGGCCTCTCCGGCAATGGCAGGTTGCCTTACCGCACCGCCGGTATCGTGTCACCAGGCTGCCCCGAACGATTTCCGCAAAGGGAGGAAGTTCCGCTGCCAGGATTTGGCGCTGCTCTAACAGTTTCTTGGCTTGAGCGCTCCGCTTCGTCATACTGACATCTTAATACTGGTCAGATTAGCCAGTCAATGCAATTTATCCTCGCCGCCTTCGTTATTCAAATCCCGGATTATCACCAGTTAGAAGAGTCATGCGGAGTTGCTGGCCCTTCTCCAAGACGGACCAGCGTTTAAGGCAGGGCTCCGGCGGATTTATTGTAGAGAGTGCGTACAAAAATATAGATCGCTCTCAGGAGCACATCGAGAAGACTGCAGTGGCATCCTCGTATCTCCTTTAATCTCAGTTCAATCTAGCCCCTACTGACTTTCGGCAGATTGGTATGTCGATTGCCGTTGCCAAGCAAGGCGTGGTGTGGGTCGAAGCCGCGCTTAGGCTTAGCAGCAAAGCACCTTTCCAGCCCAAAGAACACTATGAAGTTTGACCGATTCCTAGGAGCGTGCAGGCGAAGGGGACAGACACGCTCAAGGGGTGCGTTGATCGCGCTTCACTCCTGCGTGCTGATCGTAGTTGTCTTACTTCTTGGGTCGCGGAGTGTCTTCGCCGACACAACCGTCATAAACTTGGAAGGACTGTCCGACGGCACAATTCTCACCAACCAGTATCCCGGCCTGTCGTTCTCAGATGCGATTGTCCTAACTGCTGGCATTTCCTTGAACGAATTCGAATTTCCGCCGCACTCGGGTGTGAATGTCGTCTTAGATAATGGCGGCCCCATGTCCATCGACTTTGCGAATCCGGTGCTGAACTTTGCAGGATATTTCACCTACGCGATGCCCCTGTCCATAGTCGGCTTCGGTCCTTCGAACAATCAAGTTGCTACCGCCACTTCAGCATTTTCGAACAATGAAGCTTTGTCGGGAGTTGCGGGTAGCAACCCCAACGAGTTCCTGTCTCTGACTGGGTCGTCGGGCATTAGCAGGATCCAAATTACGGGTGACCCGGCAGGTTCGTCATTCACGCTAGATGATTTGACATTTGGCACAACGCCCGTGCCAGAACCGAGCACTATTTTGCTGGTCTTGGCTTCTCTGGTAAGTGGCCTGCCGTTAAGAATATGGAAAAGCAAGCGAGCTGAAGTTGCCCCCTAGGTTTGTGAAAGAGCACCCTTCGTGAAGGGAGTCAGATCATTGCGAATCCGACGCAGAGCTGTCGCCAATCCGAACAGACTGACTCATGGCGCCGATTTTGTAACCCGGAAAGTCCTGGCAGCGTATTAGATTTGTGCAGGGATTGAAACTCGCCGTATTACTTGGATCCGCGCATTCTCGTCTCTAAAAAGCGGTCCAGATCCCCGTCTGATGCGGGTCAGAAGCTTGTTGTGGTACTGTAGCCTCACAGCTTTTGGTTAGGTAAGGCTGACAGTACGTCGATCGCCAAGGAGTGCGAGAATCGCCTATAACCATGCGGGTCTCACGCACTTCGGTGGAATCTACTTTTTCCATGAATTCTTGCCCGCACTGCAGTTCCGCAACTTCTTGGCGCAACGTCTTAGGTATCCGCGACGGAACCATCGCTATAGTCTCTCCCAAACGGTCCTCTAGACCGTATCGAGACTGCGTCGTTCCTTCGCGCCAACGGCACTTTTCAATACCTGACCGGCTTGCCGAGCTTCCCTGACCCACAGACCTTACGGCCGTTCTTACGGAAAGATCCGACTCGCCTTTGGGAGCAGTTACACCGCGCCAATGATCGAGTGCTGCAGGAATTCATCCCTCGGCCAGAGCGCCGCTCGCGCCTGATCTTCGACTTGGACAGCACGGTGGTCACTGTGTTCGGAAAGCAGGACGGTGCTGAGGTCGGTTACAACCCAAGGTACCGAGGCAAGCGCAGCTACAACCCGCTGCTCTGCCTGGAGGCCAACAGTGCTTTTCTTTGGGATACGGAACTGCGCTCCGGAAACGCCGGCACCTGGGAAGCCAGCCCCGCTCTGCTGGAGACTACCTTCGTGAACATGCCGCCCGAAATTCGAGAACTACGATTTCGTGCCGATGCGGGGTTCGGTTACGATCCGGTATTCAAGGAACTCACTAGGCAGCCGTCCACTTTCGATGTTGCCGTGAGCGAGCGTTATTTCCCAGTCCTAAAGATACCTGGCACCGGCAAGAACGGCTCGTCCCGGCCCGATTGCAACTCTACCACCCGCAATTCGGTTGGATCTGATGTCAGAGAAGCACTCTTCAGGATCCGGTAAAATAGCAGCTTTCCGTCGGGAGTGAATTTGGGATCGTAGCTGCGTTGCGCGAAAAGTAGCCGCCATGCACAAGAAGGCCAGAACCACGGAATCCGGTTTTCCATAGACTGTTAACCTTTGCGATACCTTTAACGTTATGTTTAACACGTCCTAGATAGACAAGTATCGTTCAGCGATATAAAAGGGCCTCATAGGGGTGCAACCCTGAAACGGCTCTTTCAGCTGCTAGCGATTCTCACGCTGTGCGCCTTGCCGGTTCGGGCGCAGATCACAGTTAGTGCGGGAACGCTCGGAGCGGCAACGGGGACCAGCGACGCTACCGCGGCGCCCCCGGCAGGTACAGCGGCAAACGACGTCGCCATTGTTTATTGTTGGGCGCGTAATAGCGGCGACACCACGACCGTGAGCGGCTATACGGAGATTCCTAGCACACACGTCAACACTTCGAACGGCTCGCATCGTTGGTTTTGGCTGCGCCTATCCGGTGCGGCCAGTACGGCCACCTGCGATCACAATACGAGCAGTGACAACTACGCCCGCATGTTTGTATTTCGTGGTTTGGTGACAAGTGGGAACCCATGGGACGCGGTCAACGCGGGAGTTTCGCGCACCCCCGACTCCAATGGCGAATACATTTCTGGGATTACCGCTGGTGCTCAGTCGATGGTCGTGGTGTTTTCCGGTTATGAGGACAACGACGAAGCCAATATAGCCTGCACCAGCACTGACCCCGCGACCTATACAGCCAGCTATGCCGAAAAAAGCACGGGCAGCGGCGGTGCCATCAATGCGTGCTATGCGATCAAATCGTCGGCGGGAGCTACCGGCGACATTCTGGTCAATTACGGCAATGTGGCGGGCAGCAACGAGGCGGGTAGGTTGGCGATTTCTCTGACTCACGCGTGTTCAGGCCCGACGATTGGTGCGCACACTGTGTGTGGCGCGACGACTTATGACAATCCTTCGCCCGCCGCTTTCGTCTCCGCCACTTATACACCGGCCGTTGGCAATGGAGTTCTTCTGTTACTTACCTGGGGCGGTGGAAGCGACCCGCTAAACGAATCCATTACCTCGATCGTAAATCAAGATGGCACTTCTCTGGGTTGCTTTGTTGCCAGTCCGGGTTCTACTTTTAAGCTTTATAGTGGACCAGGAACAGATGAAGAAGCCTGGGCGTTCTATTACTGTCCCGCGATTCCGTCCAGTCCATCCATAACCGCAATTCGGACGAATCTGAGTGCAAGCACCGCTTACCTGCAGGAGTTTGTCGTAGAGTTTTCCGCTGGAACCATTCAGACCACGGATTTCTGGGACACCGATAACACTGCGGTCAGTAGGGCGGAAGAACTGGAAGCCTCCGTATCGGTCACGAACACTCACGCCAACGATTTGCTGATTGCCTTTCTTCACAATGGCCTGCCCACGTATCCAAAGGGAGGCTATCCTCCCGTCACAGCGGACTCCAATTACACGGCAATTGTGGCCAACCCTGCCTACCAAGCGAATGATATGCTGGAAGCAAGAGCGGTCTCATCCACGGGAAGTCAGACGGCAACGATTACCTGGTCGGGTACTTCGTTACAGTGGTTTGGAGGTATTGTCGGATTGAAAGCGGTGGATAGTGGCAGTGTGCAGGCCACGCACTTTGCCGTTTCCACTCCAGCCACGGCCACGGCCGGGACCGCGTTTAATTTCACGGTGACGGCGAAAGATGCGTTCAACAAC
>QHYS01000009.1:48674-50033 GCA_003223325.1 Acidobacteriota bacterium | reverse complement strand
CACGACTGCTGAGAGCGGCGTGCACACCTTCTCGGCCACTTTGAAGACCCGGGGCAGCCAGACGATCACCGCGACGGACACGGGGAGCGCCACGATCACGGGACCCTCGAATGCCATCACCGTGAGCGCCGCCACGGCCACGCACTTTGCCGTTTCCGCTCCAGCCACGGCCACGGCCGGGACCGCGTTTAATTTCACGGTGACGGCGAAAGATGCGTTCAACAACACGGTGACCGGCTATGCGGGCACGGTGCACTTCACCAGCACGGATTCTCAGCCGGTGTTGCCGGCGAATACCACTCTGACCAGCGGGACCGGAACATTCCCGGCCACTTTGAAGACCCGGGGCAGCCAGACGATCACCGCGACGGACACGGGGAACGCCACGATCACGGGAACCTCGAATGCCATCACCAGCCAGCAACACACGGTCGGAGGTACCTCTGTATCTCCTAGAACGGCAATTGTCGGACAGCCTTCTATAGCGACCGTTTCCGTGAGCATTCCCGATCCGGCGGTCATCGCAGGCGGCGCTAACCTTCTCCGCCTCGATTCTTCGGGCAACGCAACCATTGTCGGCGTACTACATGACGACGGAAAAAACGGAGATGCTGTGGCCGGAGATGGCGTCTTTACCTACCAAGTGACGCTAAACGAATCATCCATTGGCCAGATCAATTTTCAAGTGTCTGCAGCGTTCCGCGGATCACTTCGACGGGTTCGGGCGGACGTGGAGCCGGTATTCGTTCAAGCTCCAAATGCCTCCACCGTCGCCATAGCCGGCTTGGCGGCGGAGCTCGCGTCCGGAAACATAAGTGCCGCGCTGCTTCGTTTCCTGGACTCTGATCGGGCGAGCGCTGCCCTCAGCAACTTGACTACTGCTGGTCAACAGCGGCTCGCCAATGCATTCGCGGCGGCGCAATTGGTCAGCTCGAACGGAGACCAGCGAGTCTATCAGTTACCTTGGATAGCGCCTAACGGGACCATTTTGGGTTTGGAGGTGGCTCTCCAGCCGAATAGTGATGGCAACTGGGTAATCGTTTCCTGGTAAATGGTGTCACGAGCTATGTATGGATCGAGATTGGCTTTAATCCTTTCGCTCTTTGCGGTGTCTCTAGCTGCACATGAACAGCCCACCCACCAAAACCTCACCGTTGCAGCTCTGAACTACACCAAAGCTAACGATCCAGGTCGCTTCGCGCTGCTCCAGCAATACGGCTCGATCTACAGCACGCTCGCTGCCGGCGCATGGAATGAAGACAACGATAATCGATTTGTCTTTCACTTTCTGCCGAACTTGAACGACCTAGGAGAATTCGCCACTTGCAGTTCCGCCGATTGGGGGATTGCGGGGTTATC